>JAEUTT010000397.1 GCA_016787165.1 Bacteroidia bacterium
TATTATCTCTAATGAAATAAAAGAAGAATTAACCGTTGAAGATATCAGCATAAAAAAACTACATCGAATTGTTATCTGTGAATCAAGCAAATCTTATTTAACAAAAGATGTAGACAAAGCCAATAAAGAAGGAGCATACTTAAATTACAAACAATTTGTATCACGAATTGTATTAATTATTAAAGAAATTAATCCTCAATACAAATATCCAAATATGCTATTATCCACAATTATAGAAGGGGCGCATTTACAAGTTTTTTTTGCAGAACATTTACCCCGTTTAACAAATGTTCAAAAATCAGACGATTATGTAGCAAAATTTTACAGTGATCTTGCATTAAAGGCAATTAAAAAGTAACATGAAAACACCTTATCAACGATTTTGGCTTCTTTTAAAACCTGATCAAAAAGAAATTTATCAGGTTTACACATACGCTTTTTTTAAAGGAGTAATTGCACTATCGCTCCCTATTGGAATTCAATCCATCATTAATTTAATTCAAGGTGGACAAGTATCTACTTCATGGATGCTATTAGTTGGAATAGTAGTGTTAGGAATAGCAATGGGAGGTTACATGCAATTAATGCAAATGCGAATTACAGAAACAATACAACAAAAAATATTTACAAGAGCAGCATTCGACTTTACTTATCGAATTCCAAAAATAAAATTTGAATCAATTTACAAACATTACGCACCAGAACTAATGAATCGCTTTTTTGACGTTTTAACGCTTCAAAAAAGTTTAGCAAAAATCATCATTGATTTTTCAACAGCCATATTACAAATTATATTTGGTTTAATTCTTCTTTCGCTATACCACCCATTTTTCATCTTATTTAGCCTGCTATTAATCGTACTTGTATTTGGTATTATTAAGTACACGTCAAAAAAAGGATTAGAAACCAGTTTGAATGAATCAAAATACAAATACAAAGTGGTATCATGGCTCGAAGAATTGGCTCGATCAAAAGATTCATTTCGATTGTCCGGGAATACTAATTTACCAGAACTAAAAACAGATGAGCGTGTTGAAGGCTACCTTACTTTTAGAGAAGAACATTTTAAAATTTTGAAAACACAATACATCTTATTATTAGTTTTTAAAATCATCATTGCATTAGGATTGCTTATTGTTGGAGGACTATTGGTCCTTGACCAACAAATGAATATTGGACAATTTGTAGCAGCTGAAATTATTATTTTATTAGTAATTGATTCTTCCGAAAAAATAATATTAAACCTTGAAAACATTTTCGACATTTTAACTTCACTTGAAAAAGTAGGTCAAGTAACAGACTTAGAGCTTGAAGATTTAGATCAAAATTCATCATTAAATCATATTATAAATGAACCTCTTAATGTAGAAATAAAAAATATACGTTTCTCATACCCTGGAAAAGAACAAAATGTTCTAAATGATTTTTCATTTGAATTTAAATCAGGAAAAAGTTACTGTTTAACAGGAAAAAATGGATCTGGGAAATCAACATTACTCCATCTTATTGCAGGGCTTTACCAACCTCAACATGGGAACGTAATCATAAATAATTACCCAATTGCGAACTATAATATTAATAAATTATATAAGTTAATTGGTAACGGGTTATCGGAAGAGAAAATTTTTGAAGGAACTCTTTTTGAAAATATCACATTAGGTAGACCAGGAATAAGTAATGACCAAATAGATCATGTACTAAAAAATCTACACCTAAAAAACCTTGTTCAATCCCTCCCTCGAGGATTAGATACAACAATTGAAACATCTGGCCACACTCTTTCTGAAAGCGTAATTCAAAAAATATTAATCGCAAGAAGTATAATACATCAACCTAAACTTTTGCTTCTAGAAAATCATATCGATTCAATAGAAGATAATGAAAGAAAAGCAATAATAAATTTTTTAACTAATAAACATAATAACTGGACACTTATTGCAATAAGCAACGATAATTATTTTATAGAAAAAGCAGATGAAGTAATTCTTATGCAAGCAGGTGAACTATTAAAAAGTTAAAAGAATGCTAAACATTACTCATAATACAATAAAGCATAAAGAAGAATTAAAAAATTACAATTCTTTTATTATTCTTGAAAAAAGGATAAACAGTCGAAGATTAATTAACACGATGTATGGCTTCTTTTTCATCGTAATAATTATTTTGTTTTTGCAATGGACACAAAACATTCAATCAATGGCAAAAGTAACAGCCTTGCGTCCCGATCAACGACCACAAACTATCCACTCTGCAATTGCTGGTAGAATCGAAAAATGGTTTGTACAAGAAGGACAATTTGTAAAAAAAGGCGATACAATACTGTACATCAGTGAAATTAAAGAAGAATACTTAGATCCAGAGTTGTTAAGCAGAACTGAAGAGCAAATAAAATCGAAAGAGTTTGCTGTAAAATCATATATGGAAAAAGTAAAAGCAAACGATAGTCAAATTGATGCTTTAATAAATTCTAGTAAGCTAAAATATGAACAAGCAGAAAACAAACTTATACAGGCAAATTTAAAAGTAAAGAGTGATAGTGTTGATCTTACTGCTATAGAACTAA
>JAEUTT010000174.1 GCA_016787165.1 Bacteroidia bacterium
TCATTTTTATTTTCAAGACTAAAAATAGAGTCTTTTAATATAATAGCTTTTCTATAATGTTCGAGAGCAAGTTTGTGTTTGCCAATATTTTCATATAGCATTGAAAGAAACTCTTCGCTTTGTCTAAGTTCGTCTAATGCATTTATAGTTTTTGCTAAATCAATAGCAGCTAAAAGGTATTTTTCTGCTTCTTTATATTGCCCCATTTTATTATAAAGATTGCCTGTATTGGCAAGGTATATGGCAACAGCATATTTATAATCAATAGATTGAAATATCGATAATGCTTTTAAATAGTTCTCCAACGCTTTTTTGTAATCACCTTGGTTTTCAAAAACATTTCCGATGTTGGCAAGCTCTGTTGCAATTCCGTTTTTATTGTTTAACTGTTCAAAAATAGATAGCGCTTTTTCATGATATTTTAAAGCTTCTTGAAAGTTTTTTTTATTTCCATAGAGGGAACCAATATTCCCGTATATCATAGCAACGGAGTTTAGGTTCCCTAATTCCTCATCAATTTTTAGAGCTTTTGAATAATATTCTAATGCTTTATTATAATTATTTTGGTGATGGTACACTGTACCAATATTTATATCATGTCTTGCAACTCCATTTTTATTTCCAATTTCCTCGTCTATCTTCAAGGCTTTTAATAGAAAATCAAGTGCTTTTGTGAAATCGGATTGTTCTTTATATAAAAAGCCAATATTCCCTAAGGCTGTTGCAATACCTTTTTTGTTTTTTAGCTCTTTATTTAACTCCAATCCTTTAAAATAAAAATCAAATGCTTTTGCATTTTCTGATTTTAGACGATGATAGGTGCCAAGTTGACCGAAAGAATTAGCACAACCTTGTTTCCAATTTAATTTTTCTGAAAGTAAAAGTGCTTGTGTGCTATAAAAAATTGCAGTATCCGGATTATTAAATCGTAATTCCCATCCAATATCATTTAAAATATTTACTTTTAAACTGTCCTCTTTAGATACATTTAAAGTGTTATAGAGCGATTTGAGTTCAGCGGTTTGAGAAAATAACGCTTTAGTTAGCAACAAGATTATGATAAAAATACGTACAGGCATTATTTTTCTTTTAATGATGCTAAATGAGATTATATAAATTTACAGGTTACTTTATCGCTCCGCCATTATTCATATTTGGTTTTGTAGGAGCTACGAAGCTTAATTCTCCTTTTTCATTTTCTGCCATCAAAATCATTCCTTGGCTTTCGATACCTTTTATTTTTCGTGGAGCAAGGTTGATTAGAATAGAAACTTGTTGTCCAACAATATCTTCTGGCTTGTAATGTTCAGCTATTCCGCTTACAACGGTACGTTGGTCAATACCCGTATCAATTTTAAGCTTTAGCAATTTATCTGCTTTCGGAACTTTTTCTGCCTCTAAAATGGTCCCTACACGAATATCCATTTTTGAAAAATCATCGAATGTTATTTCTTCTTTTGAATTTTGAATTGCTGCTTTTGAATTTTCTGTTTCGTTCATTTTTTTAGAATCGGCTAACTTTTGAATTTGTGCATCTATTGCTTCATCTTCTATTTTATCAAATAACAATGCTGCTGCATTTATTTGATGGCCTGTTAATAACAAATCGGTGCGTGTGGCATCGTTCCATCTTAAACTTTTATTCAAGTTTAGCAATCCCGATAATTTTGCAGATGTAAATGGTAAAAACGGTTCCATTAATACAGCAAGGTTTGCACAAATTTGTAACGACAAATTCATGATGGTTTGTACACGCTTAGGTTCTGTTTTGTACAAATTCCAAGGTTCATTGTCCGCTAAATATTTATTACCTAAACGAGCCAGATTCATTAATTCTCCTAATGCTTCACGGAAACGATATTGCTCAATACTTGCTGCAATTTTTGCAGGATACTTTGAAATTTCTTCTAATAATAATACATCACTCTTTGTATATTCAGCTGCCTCCGGAACTTTGCCTTCGTAATATTTATGTGTAAGTACTAAAGTGCGGTTTACAAAATTTCCGAGTATAGCAACTAGCTCATTATTATTTTTTGCCTGAAAATCTTTCCACGTAAAATCATTGTCTTTTGTTTCGGGAGCATTCGCACACAATGTATAACGCAACACATCTTGTTTACCGTTAAACTCTACAAGATATTCATGTAACCAAACAGCCCAATTGCGTGAGGTAGAAATTTTATCGCCTTCTAAATTCAAAAATTCATTTGCAGGAACATTTTCCGGTAAAATGTAAGAACCTTCTGCCATGAGCATTGCCGGGAAAATAATACAATGAAAAACAATATTGTCTTTTCCGATAAAGTGTACCAGTTTAGTTTCTTTATCACGCCAATATTTTGTCCACCCCTCTCCGGCTCTCCCCTCGGGGGAGAGGGCGAACAAATCCTTCGTTGCCGAAATATAACCAATAGGTGCATCAAACCAGACGTACAATACTTTCCCATCGGCACCATCCACAGGCACTTTTACTCCCCAATCCAAATCACGAGTCATAGCACGGGGTTGCAAGCCGGCATTCAACCAGCTTTTACATTGTCCGTACACATTTGTTTTCCAATCTTTATGTGATTCAATAAATGCTTCTATTTGCGGTTGCATTTTATCCAATGGTAAAAACCAGTTTTTTGTTTTTTTCAAAACAGGTTTTTCTCCACTCAATGTAGATTTAGGATTTATTAAATCGGTTGGGTTTAATGAAGTACCACATTTTTCGCACTGATCGCCATAAGCATTTTCATTTGCACATTTTGGACAAGTACCAATGATATAACGATCGGCCAAAAACTGATTGGCTTTTTCATCAAAATATTGTTCGGTTACTTCTTCTACAAAAACACCTTTATCATATAATGTTTTAAAAAATTCGGAAGCAGTAGCATGATGTGTTGGAGAGGATGTTCTGGAATAAACATCAAATGAAATTCCAAAACCATTAAAAGCATCACCCATTATTTTGTGATATTTATCTACCACTTGTTGTGGTGTAACGCCTTCTTTTTTTGCTTTAATGGTAATAGGTACGCCATGTTCATCGGAGCCGCAAATAAATTTCACATCTTCTCCTTTGGAGCGTAAATAGCGCACATAAATATCGGCAGGCAAATAACACCCTGCTAAATGGCCAATGTGAACCGGACCATTGGCGTAAGGTAAAGCTGCTGTAACTAATTGTCGTTTATATGTCATAATTTTTTCACCCCTCTCCTTCGGAGAGGGGAAGGGGTGAGGTGCAAATATAAAAATTAATCCTTGAGTAGCTTCTTTTGCATGATATATGCAATGCTGGAAGCTCTGTTTTTTGTTGTTTCGGCATTCGGACCGCTGTACAGCTCATCCACACTTTCCCAAAACAATTTTAACCACACTTTAAATTCCTCTTTTTGCAAAGGCAAATACATGTGTTTTTCCATTAAATTATTGGCATAAGCATGTTCCGGAAAAAGTGTTGCATTCCAAAAACTATCCACACGAGGAAGATGTTCTTCTAAATTCAAATGAATAAAATGGTGTTTTATTGAGCTGACCAATAGCTTATCATAAAAAGTTTTGATTAGCTTTGTTACATCAGCAGGTGAAAGTATATCGGTTTTTGTCATGTTATTTTTTACAAATATCCGATTAATTTGCAAAAAAGAAGATTAAAAATGAATTTGATACAACCCGAATTTCTAAAAAAGGGCGACACCATTGGAATTGTTGCTTGTGCCCGTAAAATAAGTGCAGAAGAGCTTCAACCTGCAATTGATATTTTAAAAAGTTGGGGATTGAATGTTAAAACGGAAAAAAATATTTTTAATATAAACCATCAATTTTCGGGAACAGATGAAGAACGAGCAGAAGACTTGCAAACCATGCTCAATGACAGTTCTATCAAAGCAATCATCAGCGCACGCGGAGGTTATGGAACCGTACGCATTATCGATAAAATTGATTTTACAATATTTAAAAAAGCACCCAAATGGATAGTTGGTTACAGCGATATTACCGTATTGCATTCGCATATTCACAATATGGGAATTCAAACTTTGCATGCTACCATGCCAATCAATTTTGGAGTGGATGCCGATGCTACCAACTCGCTTCGTAAAGTACTGTTTGGCGAAACTATTGAGTATAATATACCTACACATCCACTGAACAAAAAAGGAACAGCAGAAGGAATTTTAATAGGTGGAAATTTATCCTTGCTGTATGCACTTTGCGGAAGTGCTTCCGACATTGATACCAAAGAGAAAATTTTATTCATTGAAGATTTGGATGAATACTTATATCATATTGACAGGATGATGATGAACCTGAAACGCTCAGGAAAACTAAGCGGATTAGCGGGGTTGGTAGTGGGTGGTATGAGTGACATGAAAGACAATACAGTTCCATTTGGAAAAACTGCCGAAGAAATAATTTTGGATGCCGTAAAAGAATACACTTATCCTGTTTGTTTTAATTTTCCTGCCGGACATATTGATAAAAACATGGCTTTGGTATTTGGCAAAAAAGTGAATTTGCGTGTTTCAGAAAATGTTGTAATTTTATAATTATCAAAAAACATTAACCATGGATAATAGAGACGAACATTTATGGCGTATTGCCAAAAAGCGAGTGAAGTTTAAACGTCACTTGGCAACATACATTGTAGTAAATGGTTTTTTGTGGGTACTTTGGTGGTTTACCCATCACAATGATTATGAATACTCTAGAATTCCTTGGCCGGCATGGAGCACATTGGGTTGGGGAATAGGTATTGCCTTTAGCTATTTTGGCGCTTACCACGACAATGGAATAGATGATATTCAAAAAGAATTTGAACGTTTAAAAAACGATAAGAATAATTAATTTGTTAATGTTTATATATAGTAGTAAAGTTTTTACCTAACAACAGTTACACTCCCTATGTATTGATGATGATCACGCAATAAGTCTTTAGTTATTATTTTATACACATACACATCTTGTTGAACAATCTCTCCTGTTCCTTTATATCTTCCATTCCATCCTTCTTGCATATCTTCAGTACTAAATATTTCATTACCCCAACGATCAAAAATAGACATTTTAAATTCAATAACACCATACAATTTAGGCGCAAAAACATCATTTAATCCATTACTGTTTGGTGTAAATGCATTTGGAATATAGATATTTGATTCTCCTTTAATTGATATAGGATGTTGAACTGTATCTCTGCAACCAAACTGATTGATTACAATTTGTGTTACATTATAAACTCCTGTATCCGGATAGGTATGATAAGGATTTTGGAAAATACTGGTGTGGTTATCTCCTAGGTCCCAATCCCACATTGTTGCTCCAATCGACTCATCATTTAACTGAATATTAGGTTCATAAACAGATGCTGAATTAGGTGAAGTCGAAAATGCGGCTATCGGTTTTGGATATACAAGAATTGGAAAATTTAATGTATTATTCATCACGCAACCATAAGAGCTGGTTAATGTTAATGATACATAATAGTTTCCGGGAGTATCGTATACATGAGTAGGATTGGGCGTAAATGTTAAATTCCCATCTCCAAAATTCCACAACCAATTAACGATAGTTCCTCCTGCAACTGTTGAATTATCTGTAAATAAAGCAACAAAATCTTCACAGCCACTCATCTGTTGCGGTCCAAAATTAAATGCAGGTAATGGATGTGTATTCACATTTTGAAGCACAGTATCTACACAACCATTATCTGTGATTACTGAAAGTAACACATTGAATGAACTATTCTGTGTAACAAAAACATGTGTTGGATTGTTAAGTGTGGATGTAAATCCATCACCAAAATTCCAAAAGGAAGCCACAATAATTCCAGTATTGGGTGTAGATGTATTAACAAATACTGTTGTATCGCCCCAACATACAACATTACTTGTAAATGAGGCTGTTGGTTGAATAAAAATTGTAATCGGTCGTGTAACAGTATCCGAACATCCGGTATTAGTAATTACAACCAATGTAGCATTAAAACCTCCACTTGTTGAATATACATGTGTTGGATTTTGAACGTTTGCTGTTCCTCCATCACCAAAATTCCACGACCAACTTGTAATACTACCTATTGATGCATCGATGAAAGAACTTAATTGATTTTGACAAGTGTTAGCTACTGTAAAAGCGGCAGATGGTAGCGGGTTTACCACAACAGTATCGTATGCAGTACTAGAACATCCTCCATCGGAAACTACAACATGTGTGATTACGTATGTTCCTGCAGCAGGATAAACATGTGAAGTGTTTAGAGTTGATGTTTGCGCTGAACCATCACCAAAATCCCATGTTTGCGATAAAATAAATCCGGCACTAACAATGCTGTTATCATTAATAAGCAAAATATTGTTTTCACAAATAGCGTTTGCAGCAGTAATTCCAGCCTGAACATCACTCCTTACCACCACAATTTGAAAAGAAGTATGTGTACATCCTGCTCCACTCGAAACGGTAAGTGATGTTAAAAAAGTACCCGCTGCTGAGTATACGTGCGATATTACAGGGCCTACAGTACTTGATGTTCCATCACCAAAATTCCATGTCCATTGAGTAGGTAAACCTGCTGAGCTATCCGTAAAAGTTGTAGGTGTTCCTATACAAACAGTATCAACAGTATAAATAGCTTGGGGAAATACATTTACAGAAACAGGAATTACAACCGTACTATCACAACCACTGATATTTGTAACCGTTAATGAAACATTATAAACTCCTGCTGCGGCATAAATATAATTTGGATTTTGTGAGAAAGAACTATTTCCATCTGCAAAATTATAATACCAGGCAGTGATTGGAACCGCATCCGTTGATAAATCCGTAAACGATGTTATTGTACCTTGACAAGTTGAGTTAGCCGAAAATAGAGGCGTTGGAACAGTGTTTACAATTACAGGCTTTGTAATCGTATCACTACACCCAGCGCTATTTGTCACAATTAAAATTACAATGTACGTTCCACCTAAAGCATAGGTATGCGAAGGGTTTTGTTGAACGGAAACTCCCCCATCACCAAAATTCCATGACCATGATACTGGCACCGAAACACTTGTAATGTCTGTAAAATTAACT
>JAEUTT010000200.1 GCA_016787165.1 Bacteroidia bacterium
AAAATAGTTGGATGCTGAATAATTTGTAGGATACCAAGTGTTGAAAGCATGACAAACCATACTAACATTGCCGGACCAAAAATTGAACCCACTTTGTGCGTTCCGAAACGTTGAAAGAAAAATAATGCTGATAAAATAATAATAACTATAGGAACAGTAGGGATATTTTCTAGGCCTTTTAAATTTGTTAATCCTTCAACTGCTGAAGATACGGATATGGGTGGTGTAATAATTCCATCTGCTAATAAAGTGGATGCACCAATCATTGTTGGTATGATTAAAAACTTGCCATATCTGCGCACCAAGGCATAAAGTGAAAAAATTCCTCCTTCACCATTGTTATCGGCTTTTAATGTTAGGTAAATGTACTTGAACGTAGTTTGAAATGTAATGGTCCAAAATACGCATGATATTCCTCCATATACTAACATTTCGTTAATAGGTCTTTCTCCTACTATTGCTTTTAAAACATACAAAGGACTTGTTCCTATGTCGCCATAAATTATACCTAAAGCTACTAATAAAGAGGCAGCTGTAATTTTGTTTCTTATTCCAGTTTTTTGAGTTTCCATCATATATATATATTGATGAGGCAAAGGTCTGAAATAGTGTATTGGCAAGTTATAAAACTTGCATTTAGAAGTATAAAGAAACTATAAAGACTTAACTATTAAGTAAATCGATAACCAACTCCACTTTCGGTAATTATATGTTTGGGTTGATTGGGATTGTCTTCTATTTTTTTGCGTAAAGTACCTACAAAAACTCTTAAATATTGTGTTTCTGCTTGGTAGCCAACTCCCCATATTTCTTTTAAAATGTATTGATGTGTTAAAACTCTACCTTCGTTTTTAGCAAATAACGAAATAAGATTAAATTCAGTTGATGTAAGTTTAAGGAAGTCATTGTTTTTTTTAACGGTACGTGCTATAAAATCAATTGAAATATTGCCACATTCAATTACATTTTTAATGTTATTTGTTTGATTTCTTCTTATAGCTGAACGGATTCGTGCTAATAATTCTGCTGTTCGGAAAGGCTTTGATAAATAATCTGTTGCACCATTATCCAGTGCTGTTACAATATCTTTTTCACTGTTTTGGACAGAAAGTATAATGATTGATTTGTTATACCAAGCTCTTAGTTCTTTTAGCACATCATGTCCGCTTTTATCGGGTAGTCCAATATCTAATAGAATTAATTCAGGTGGATGATTAGCAGCTATAATTATTCCTTCTTTTCCTGTTTCTGCTTGTACTACCTTATAATCATTACTTTCTAATGTTATCTCAAGCAATTTTCTTATTTGAGGTTCATCATCAATAACTAAAATTTCAGCTTTATTCATTTTTTAAACTATTTAAAAAAGATGTTTCAGCCGAAATTTCAATTGTAAATTCGGCACCTCCTTTACTATTGTTTTTTAACGTAATTGTTCCGTTATGAGCTTCTATAAAGCCCTTGACAATTGATAAACCTAACCCGCTTCCGCCAGCCTTTGAGTTGGGTAAGCGATAAAATTTATCAAATACTAACGCAATTTCATTTTCAGAAAATCCTTTTCCATTATCGGAAATAATGATAATGCATTTATTGTGATTGTATAAACATTCTATTTCAATGTTCGTGTTTTCAGGAGTATACTGTATAGCATTATGAATAAGGTTATGCAATACTTGTTCAATAAGTCCGCCATCAATTTTAAATAATGGGAGTTTATCGTTTGGTGTAAAATTAATTTTATGATTGTGGTCAGGAG
>JAEUTT010000211.1 GCA_016787165.1 Bacteroidia bacterium
GGAAAAAGGATTTTTTGATAAAAAAGGATTGGTAGCTAAAGATTTAGTGAATAATAATACAAACGGAAAGTTAATCACTATTGAGAGCACCGATACGGTAGGGAATGCTGTTGCGTTGATGAATAAAATGGATATTTCACAAATTCCGGTAACGCATGATAAACGTATTGTAGGTTCATTAAATGAAAGTATGCTATACAAAAAAATTATAGCTAATCCTGATGTAAAAAATCAAAAAATTGAAACAATCATGGATGCTCCATTTCCTTTTGTAGATATTTCTACACCAATTGATTCATTATCTACAATGGTAAATGATAAAAATTTAGCGGTTCTTGTGAAGGATTTTAAATTGGATAAAACATATATTATTACGTGTTATGATATTATGAATGCATTAACCAAGTAGTTGGTTAATTAAGTTAAATGGGTTAATTTAGGCTTTGCTTAGATTAACCCATTTCATTTTTTTTTATATTTTAATATGCCAGTTTTCATCGACCAACTTCATCGTAAATTAGAAATTAATTCATTGCCTAAACGAATTATTTCTTTAGTTCCATCTCAAACCGAATTGCTTTACGATTTAGGTTTGAGAGATGAGGTAGTTGGAATTACCAAATTTTGTATTCATCCCGATGAGTGGTTTCGAACAAAGGAAAGAGTAGGAGGCACTAAAAAACTTGATTTCGAAAAAATAAAACAATTACAGCCCGATTTAATCATTGGTAATAAAGAAGAAAATGAACAGGTTCAGATTGAAGAATTAATGAAGCATTACACCGTTTGGATGAGTGATATTTATACTTTAAAAGACGCCTTAGATATGATTACTTGTGTTGGCAATTTGATTGGTAAACAAAAAGAGGCAATTTATCTGAAGTTGGAAATTGAATCGAAATTTAATGCATTTAAATTTGAACAATCAACTGTGAATCGGCAGACAAGCTTTAAAACTAAAACAGCTTATTTTATTTGGAATAAACCCTTCATGGTTGCAGGAAATACAACGTTTATAAATGAAATGTTAATAGTTTGTGGTTTAGAAAATGTTTTTTTGAATAAAGCATCTCGTTATCCCGAAGTGAGTGTGGAGGAAATTAAAGCAGCGAACCCCGATGTTATTTTACTTTCGTCAGAGCCTTATCCTTTTAAAGAAAAGCATATTCAAGAAATGCAACATGTTTGTCCTTCAGCTAAAATACAAATTGTAGATGGCGAATTGTTTTCATGGTATGGCTCTCGTTTATTAAAATCACCTGCTTATTTTTCTGAACTCATAAAAATGCTGGAATAAAAGCACTTTGATTTTCTCACTCACTTAATTCTTATTAGCTTTGTAAGGAATATAAAATTACAATGCACTTTATTAAACGTTTCATTTGTTTTACCTTTTTAACTTGTTTACTTTTTCCGCTTTCAATAAAAGCTCAAAAAGTGGGACTTGTTTTGAGTGGTGGTGCAGCAAGTGGTGCAGCACATATTGGGGTTTTAAAAGCATTGGAAGAAAATGAAATTCCAATTGATTATATAACAGGAACATCTATGGGAGCTATGATTGGCTCTTTGTATGCAATGGGTTTTTCTCCCGAAAAAATTGAAGAGCTTGTAAAAAGTGAAAGCTTTCAAAATTGGTCACAAGGGATTATAGATACAAAATATGCATATTATTTTAAACGAGATGACAATAATGCATCATGGATAACATTAAAATTATCTATCGATTCTGCATTTGTTTCAACATTACCAACAAATGTGATTTCTCCTTTTGCCATGGATTGGGGATCTATGGAAATAGCGAGTTCGCCTATTGCTGCTGCTAACTATAATTTTGACAGTTTATTTGTTCCTTTTAGATGCGTAGCATCAGATATCGAACTTAAAAAATCAGTAATTTTTAATAAAGGTGATTTAGCCCAAGCTGTAAGAGCTTCTATGTCGTACCCATTTTACATTAAGCCAATTTATGTAGATGGTAAATTATTATTCGATGGAGGTTTGTATAATAATTTCCCTTCGGATGTTATGTTAAACGACTTTTACCCCGATTTTATGATTGGCAGCAATGTATCAGGAAATAATCCCCCACCTTCCGAAGATAATGTATTGTCGCAAATTAAAAGTATGTTACAAAGTAAATCGAATTATGATGTGCTTTGTGAAGCCGGTGTAATTATTGAACCAGAAACGGATGTAAGGTTGTTTGATTTTAAAAATATACAACCCGTAATTGATAGTGGATATGTGGCAGCGTTAAGAAGTATGGATTTTATTAAGCAACACGTACAAGCGAGAGTAACAAAAAATGAGTTAAATAAAAAGCGTTTAAGCTTTAAAGAAAAACAGCCTAAAGTAGTGTTTGATAAAATATACATTGATGGATTAAATGAAAAGCAAAAATCGTATGCACTTAAAATATTGCGTCACAAAAATAACATCATTGATTTCGAAGAATTAAAAAATGGATATTTTAGGTTGGCAGCCGATAATAAAATCAAGTACATCTATCCTCAAGCCAAATATAATCATGAAACAGGATTGTTTGATTTGTATTTGCGTGTAAAGAAAGAACGAAATGTAGTTGCAGATTTTGGTGGAAATTTTTCTAATCGTCCGATTAGTATGGGATACATTGGTTTGCAATATAATTACCTAGGAAAATTTGCTACAAGTGTTATGGCAAATGCTTATTTCGGCAAATTGTACACCTCTGTTCAATTAAAAACTCGATTTGATTTCCCATTTAAAACACCTTTATACATTGAACCTCTTTTTACATGGAATAAATGGGATTATTTTAAAAGCAGTAATACTTTTTTTGAAGATGTAAAACCTGCATATTTAATTCAAAGCGAAGAGTATGGACAATTAAACATGGGTTTTCCAACAGGTAAAAAAGGACGCATTGTTACTGGTGGTGCTTTTGGTAGAACTACAGATAAATACTATCAAACGCAGTTTTTTACCCAACAAGATACTGCCGATAGAACCGATTTTGATGTGGCTACAGGCCAGATTTATTATGAAATAAATTCATTAAATAGAAAAATGTATGCGAATGCTGGTGAATTTTTGAAAATTAAAGCACAATATATTAATGGAATGGAAACTAACACACCTGGTTCTACATCTGTAATTGATACATTACCTATTTATAAACAACATCATGAATGGTTTACTTTAAAAATTACAGGAGAGCGTTATTTTAACCGAAGGGGCTCATTTAAAATAGGAGTGTTTGGGGAGGGCGCTTACTCCACACAAACATTATTTAATAATTATACTTCAAGTGTTTTGGCTGTAAATGCATTTCAGCCAACTCCTGATAGCAGAACTGTGTTTAAAGAAAATTATAGGGCACATAAATATTTGGCTGGAGGCTTAAAATTTATTGTAAATATTAGAAAGAACATTGAAATGCGATTCGAAGGATATATTTTTCAGCCGTATGAAAAAATGATGAAAAATGCCAATAATAAAGTAGATTACAGTCTGCCATTTGCCTTTCAATATTATATAGCTACAGCTGCTGCTGTTTGGAACACTCCTGTTGGTCCTATTAGTTTAAGTGCAAATTATTACAACGAAGTAAAAGACCCTGTAACAATTCTCTTCCATTTTGGCTATATTCTCTTTAATAAAAGAACCTTGGAGTAGTGTTTATGTAATTGATAATCAGTCAAATGTATCCTTTTTTGATATTCCACATAAATTGCATAAGTTTGCAACCCTTTTTAAGAGGATTTAATAAAGAATAACTAACCAAATTAATACTATGAACGAATACGTAATTTATTTAGTACCCGCTTTAGGGATTTTAGGATTGCTTGTAATGGCAATTAAAAGTGCTTGGGTAAGCAAACAAGATGCAGGCGATAAAAATATGCAAGAGTTAGCAGGATACATTGCTGATGGTGCAATGGCTTTCTTGAAAGCAGAATGGAAAGTGTTGAGCATTTTTGTGGTGTTTGCTGCAGCTTTATTAGCATATTCTGGAACTATTCACGAAGTAAATGGGAAAGCAATTCACTCAAGTTGGATTATTTCTATCTCCTTTATTATTGGTGCTGTTTTTTCTGCAACTGCAGGATACATTGGTATGAAGGTAGCTACAAAAGCAAATGTTCGTACAACTCAAGCTGCACGCACAAGTTTAGCACAAGCTCTTAAAGTTTCTTTTACAGGTGGTACTGTAATGGGATTAGGTGTTGCTGGTTTAGCTGTATTAGGATTAGGTGGATTATTTATCGCTTTCTTATCCATATTTAGTGATTT
>JAEUTT010000226.1 GCA_016787165.1 Bacteroidia bacterium
TTATACTAGGAGGGCTTGTTACCTTTTTAATTATAAAAAAAGCAAATCAAAATAAAGCCAATAATATTATAAAGGAAGCAGAGGCAGAGGCGGAAGTAATAAAAAAGGATAAGATACTTCAGGCAAAAGAAAAGTTTTTGCAATTAAAAGCTGAACATGAGAAATCAATTAATGAAAAAAACCAAGCAATTCTTGTAGCTGAAAATAAAATCAAACAAAAAGAACAAAGTTTGTCTCAAAAGCAAGAACAAGTTCAACGTAAAGATCAAGAGTTGGATGCTGTTCGTCAAAATTTAACACATCAATTAGAGATAGTTGCTGCAAAACAGCAAGAGGTAGAAAAGTTCCACCGCAGACAAGTAGAGCAGCTAGAAACATTAAGTGGATTATCTGCTGAAGATGCAAAAGCTCAATTAGTAGAAAGTTTGAAAGCAGAAGCTAAAACTGATGCAATGTCGCATATCAAAGACATTATGGAGGAAGCAAAAATCAATGCAAATAAAGAGGCTAAAAAAGTAGTAATTCAAACTATTCAGCGTGTTGCAACAGAGCACGCCATTGAAAACTCCGTTTCTATTTTTAATATTGAAAATGATGAAATTAAAGGTAGAATAATTGGTCGTGAAGGACGAAATATTCGTGCCTTAGAAGCTGCTACAGGAATTGAAATTATTGTGGATGATACTCCAGAAGCAATTATTCTTTCTGGTTTTGATCCTGTTAGACGTGAAATAGCTCGCTTGTCACTTCATCAACTAGTAACTGATGGGCGAATTCATCCAGCAAGAATTGAAGAGGTCGTAGAAAAAGTTAAAAAACAAATTGAAGAAGAAATTATAGAAATAGGAAAACGTACTACTATTGATTTGGGAATTCATGGCTTACATCCTGAATTAATTCGTATGGTTGGTCGTATGAAATACCGCTCTTCTTATGGTCAAAATTTATTACAACACTCGCGTGAAGTAGCTAATTTGTGTGCTACTATGGCGGCAGAGCTAGGTTTAAATGTGAAATTAGCAAAACGTGCCGGATTATTACATGATATAGGAAAAGTGCCTGACGATTCTCCAGAAGTACCACATGCTATTTTGGGGATGCAGTTAGCTGAAAAATATAAAGAAAAACCGGAAGTGTGTAATGCAATTGGAGCACATCATGATGAAATTGAAATGACAACCTTATTATCTCCAATTGTTCAAGTATGTGATGCTATTAGCGGTGCTCGTCCGGGTGCTCGAAGAGAGGTTGTTGAACAATACATCAAACGATTAAAAGATTTAGAAGCTTTAGCATTATCGTATCCTGGGGTAGAAAAAACGTATGCTATTCAAGCAGGAAGAGAACTACGCGTATTAGTTTCAAGCGATAAGGTTACTGACAAAGACGCAGAAACATTGTCATTTGATATTTCACAACGTATTCAAACCGAAATGACTTATCCAGGACAAGTAAAAGTAACGGTGATACGTGAAACAAGGGCAGTTAATTATGCTAAATAAATAGTTTAATTCAAAAAAAACAATTGAGTAAACACCGAATAGTCATAGAGCCCGGTACTGAAAACAGTAATTATTGGAAAGACCTATGGAATTATCGTGGCTTGTTTTATTTTTTAGCGTGGAGAGATATTTTAGTTCGTTATAAACAAACTGCTATTGGTATTCTGTGGGCAGTACTTCGACCTCTCCTCACTATTTTTGTGATGGCTTTTATTGGTTGGTTATTTAATTCAGATGTTCCTGAAGGTGTGCCACGAATACTGCTGGTTTCTGCAGCTACACTGCCTTGGCAATTTTTTTCATCATCTTTCAGTGAGTCTAGTAATTCACTAATTTCAAATTCGAACTTACTCACAAAAGTATATTTTCCACGACTTATTGTTCCTGTAAGTACTGTTATAGTTTGTTTAATAGACTTTTTAATTTCATTCGTTATTCTTTTGGGCATCATGCTTTATTATCAGTATTTGCCGGATGTTAAAATAATAATGTTGCCTTTGTTTTTATTGTTGGCTTTAATTACATCGATGGGAGCTGGTTTGTTTATTGCCGCTTTAAATGTAAAGTATAGAGACTTTAGATACGTAATTCCTTTTATTGTTCAATTTGGATTGTATGTGTCGCCTATTGCATTTAGTAGTGTTGATATTTATAACAATGAAAAAATCCCACAACTTGTGAAATATATATATTCATTAAATCCAATGGTTGGTGTAATTGATGGTTTTAGATGGTGTTTGTTTGGGGGGGCTACACCATTGAACATGAACGGATTTTTAACTTCAGTACTGATAAGTGTTTTACTTTTAATTATTGGAGTAAGGTATTTTAGAAAAATGGAAAAATCGTTTGCGGATATTATATAATATATATTTTTTGTTAGAGTAAATCACAATGAGCAACACAATTATTAAAGTAGAAAATTTAAGTAAAAGCTATATCCTGAAACATCAGGGTGTAGAAAATTATGTTGCTCTACGTGATGTGATTGTAGATAAAGCTAAAGCGCTATTTACTTCCCCTTCATCCATTATCAATAAGCAAACAAAAGAAGAGTTTTGGGCATTGAAAGATGTTTCATTTGATATTCAGCAAGGAGATAGAGTAGGTATTATAGGTAGAAACGGGGCAGGAAAATCTACTTTATTAAAAATATTGAGTAGAATAGTTACTCCTACAAAAGGTAGAATAACAATTGATGGGCGAGTAGCTAGCTTATTAGAAGTAGGAACTGGATTTCATCCTGAATTAAGTGGGAGAGAAAATATATTTTTAAATGGTTCTATTTTAGGGATGACCAAACTTGAAATTAAGCAAAAATTTGATGAGATTGTAGCTTTTGCTGAAGTAGAACGTTTTTTAGATACACCAGTAAAAAGATATTCATCAGGTATGTATGTTCGCCTAGCATTTGCTGTAGCGGCACATTTAGAGCCTGAAATTTTAATTGTGGATGAAGTGTTGGCGGTTGGAGATGCAGCATTTCAAAAAAAATGTTTGGGTAAAATGAAAGATGTTTCAGGTGAAGGACGTACAGTTATTTTTGTTAGTCATAATATGGGACAAATTAGTGCGCTATGTTCTAAATCAATTATTTTAAATAAAGGCCAAATTGAATTTGATGGCAAAGTAGATGCAGCATTAAAAATTTATCATAATATGCAATCGGCTGCATCAAATGAAAAGTATGTAGTGGAAAAAAGTGATAAAGATATTTACATTAATGAAATTAGTATTCATAATGCACAACATGAAAATGCACAAGTTTTTTCACATGATGAACCAATTTTTGTTCATCTTAAATATACCGCAAAAACAATATTGGAAGATTTGCTTTTAAGCATTGCAGTTTTAGATAAGAACGATAAAAAAATTTTTACTACAGAACATCCATTTAGTGATACTTTAAATTTAAATAAAATAGCTGGTGAGGCAATCGTTAAAATACCATCTCGCTTTTTACTTCCTGGGGATTACAAAATGAATGTAGCTATTCATATTCCCAATGTTCAATTGTTTGATTTGATCGAAAATACAACTTCTTTTTCAATTGTAGATAATGGCTCAGAATTTTCAAAATATATGGGAGTTGATGTTGGCTATGTTTTTAGTAAATGCGAATGGGATATTAAATAATTTTCTTTTTTATTGTTTTAAATTATCCAAATGAAAATATTAATTGATCCATACATTTTTAATATTCAAAAATTTGGCGGTATTTCTCGCTATTATGCCGAAATGTATGTTTCTTTTAATAAAACGAAGGGCATAAAAGCTATTTGTCCATTATACTACTCCGAAAATTTACATCTTAAAGAATATGCTTATTTAATATCCATTTTAAGTAAGCTACTAGCACCTATTATAAAAAGTAGATTTGGTAATAGAGTGAGAGATTTTTTTTATTTAAATAGTTATAAAAAAAGGAATGACTTATTGAAAAAAAATCAAGTTGATTTATTTGTGCCAACATATTACAATGTTGATTTTTTGCCATATATAAATGAACAACCTTTTGTTTTAACGGTGTATGATATGATTCATGAACTATTTCCTCAGTATTTTAAAAATGACAAAACCACGGTTCCCAATAAAAAAATATTAATAGAGCAAGCAACTAAAATAATTGCAATATCAGAAAGTACAAAAAAAGACATTCTTAAAATTTATCCACACATAGATTCAACTAAAATAGAAGTAGTGTACCTATCTTGTACTATTGATTTAGAGTATACTCAAAAATTAGATAATTTCCCCAAACGTTATATTCTATTTGTTGGGAATCGAGAAATTTATAAAAATTTTACATTTTTTATAGAATCAGTAGCTCCACTTCTTTTGGCGGATTCTGATTTATATGTTGTTTGTGCCGGAGGGAATAGATTTTCTGATAGTGAGATAGGTTTG
>JAEUTT010000257.1 GCA_016787165.1 Bacteroidia bacterium
CGGACGAATAAAGCATCATGTAGCTAATAATATTAGTAACCCTAATAACACAATATTAATTGTTGGGTATGCTGAACCCAATTCCATAGGTGGAAAAATAAGAAATGGGGCAAAATCGGTTAAAATTTTTGGCGAAGAACATGATGTACGAGCAGATGTTGTAATTATTGATTCGTACAGCGCTCATGCCGATTACAAGGAAATGATTGAGTATTTATCGTGCCAAGATAAAAAACAAATTAAAAAAATGTTTTTGGTGCACGGAGAATATGAAACTCAGTTAAATTTTAAAGAAAGATTATTAGATGAAGGATACAGGCACATTACTATTCCTGCTCAAGGTGAAGAGTTTGAGTTGTAGAGTTTAATGAATATTATGATAGAACAGATAAAACAATTGGTATTAAAGGAAATTAAGTTGGAGATGCGTAATAAATATGCATTGGGCGGAATTTTATTGTACGTTGTTTCTACTGTTTTTGTAAGCTATTTATCCTTCAAAAAAATTATCAATCCTTCTACTTGGAATGCATTATTTTGGATTATTTTATTGTTTGCTTCTATCAATGGTATTGCTAAAAGTTTTATAAGTGAAACGCGTGGACGATTATTGTACATATATACGTTAGCAAGTCCGCAGGCGGTTATTATTTCAAAAATAATTTATAATTCACTCCTATTGCTTCTTATTTCAGGTTTATGCTTGTTGGTTTATTCTGTTTTTGTTGGCAATATTATTCAAGATATTCGATTGTTTTTAATCGTGTTGGTTTTGGGGAGTTTCGGATTTTCTTCTTTATTAACAATGGTTTCGGCTATAGCCTCAAAAAGCAATAATAACTTTACCTTGATGGCAATTTTGAGTTTTCCAATTTTAATGCCTTTGCTTATTGTTTTGATAAAGCTATCCAAAAATGCTATTGATGGACTAGAAAATTGGGATGCCAATTATTTACTGATTTTAATGTTTATTAATGTAATAATTGTCGCACTTTCATATCTATTATTTCGTTACCTTTGGCGTGATTAAAAAGCGAGGTGTAGCTTCACAATAAAGCCACATTTTATCTTAATGAATTAGCATTATTTATGAAAAAAAATTGGTGGAAAATACTTGGAGCACTTTTGGTTGCTTATTCCATTGTTGCAGGTTTTTTATTTGCAGTTCCTGCTCAATTTATTTTACATGAAACCATCCGTAATTTATATTTCCATGTTCCTATGTGGTTTTCAATGATGGTAGTGCTAGGTGTTTCAGCAACATACAGCATAAAGTATTTAAGTAATTCAAATTTTAATCACGATATTGTAGCTGCTCAAGCCTCTAATGTAGGAATGCTTTTAGGCGTTTTAGGATTAGCAACAGGTTCTGTTTGGGCAAAATATACTTGGGGAGCTTGGTGGGTTGCTGATGTAAAATTAAATGGTGTAGCAGTATCTATGTTAATTTACATTGCCTATTTTATTTTAAGAGGTTCTATTGATGAAGAGCAAAAACGAGCAAGGGTAGCTGCAGTGTATAATATTTTTGCATTTGTAATGTACATGGTGTTTATTATGGTTCTGCCTCGTTTAAATGATTCATTGCATCCCGGAAATGGTGGAAATCCAGGGTTTAACAAATACGATTTAGATAGTACCATGCGAAGCGTTTTTTACCCTGCCGTATTGGGATGGATATTAATTGCATTGTGGTTAATGACTTTAAAAATAAGAACTGAGAAATTAAAACGAAAAATTTTATTCAATGACTAAATTAAAATCTATTTTATTTTTTGCCTTTCTGTTTCTATCGATGAGAGCATTTGCACAAGAAAGCAATGCTGTTGAAATGGCTGATGCTCTATATCAATCGGGAAAAATATATGTAGTGGTGGTGGTTTTATCAATCATATTTATCGGCATTATTGCTTATTTGATAATGTTAGATAGGAAAATTTCAAAGCTTGAAAAAGAGTTGAAAAATAAATAATACTTGTAATTATATAAAAGCGTTTTCAATGAAAAAAATACACATCATATTAATTATCATTATTGCAGTTGCTATTGGAGCCATACTTACAACATTAAACAATACAAGCACCTACGCTAATTTTAATGAAGCAGCAAAAGAGCCCAACGATGAATTTCATATTGTAGGAAAGTTTGTGAAAGAAAAGGACGCAATTTATAACCCACAGCAAGATGCCAATGTGTTTACTTTTTACATGATCGACAATCAAAATGTAGAAAAGCGTGTAGTATTACATAAATCAAAACCTCAGGATTTTGAGCGTTCGGAACAAATTGTGTTGATCGGAAAAATGCAAGGAGATGATTTTCATGCTTCTGATATTTTGATGAAGTGTCCTTCGAAATACAATGACGGAACTCCTCAAGCTAGTAATTAGATATTAGGTGAAAGACAAAAGAGTTTGAAAGCAGTTGCTGTGCGTTGTCATTTCGGGCGGAGTCGAGAAATGTGGGAAGGTTTGGGAAGATTAAGGATTAAGGAATTGTTGATTTATTGAATTGGATGAGGGCGTTGTCATTTCGAGCATGTCGAGAAGTGTGAGAAGGATTGGAAGGTTGATTGCTGAATGGCTGAGTATATTGTCATTGCGAGGGAGTTTTTTACGACCGAAGCGATCTCTTTGAAGAATGAATGCTGATTATAGAAATTGGTGAATTATTGAATTGTTTAGTTAGAGAAATATTTTTTACTAATCACTATTCACTAATCACTATTCGCTAATAGAATAAAAATTAGAATTATAAACTATGGAATACGTTGGTGAACATTTATGGATTGGTAAAGTTGGAAATCTTTTTGTAGTGCTCTCTTTTGTATTTGCTCTTTTAGCAAGTGTAAGTTACTTTTTTGCTTCTCGTAATAATGATGCAAGTTTTTCTTGGAAAAAAATTGCACGCATGTCTTTCCGCTTTCATGCATTATCGGTTATAGGTATTGTTGCCACTTTATTTATTATGCTCATGAATCATTATTTTGAATATGAGTACGTTTGGCACCATAGCAATAAAGAAATGCCTATGCGATATATTCTTTCTTGTTTTTGGGAAGGACAAGAAGGAAGTTTTTTACTTTGGACATTCTGGCACATTGTAATTGGAATAATATTACAAAAAACCGCTAAAAATTTTGAAGCTCCTGTGATGACAATTGTTTCGCTTGTACAAGTGTTTTTAGCTTCAATGCTTTTGGGTGTTTTTATTCTAGATTACCGCATAGGAAGCAATCCTTTTACTGTTTTATTGCGCGAACATCCTGATTTTGCTAATTTGCCAGTTTTTAAAAATCCAACTTATCTTGATAAATTAGATGGAAGAGGTTTAAATCCTTTACTTCAAAATTATTGGATGACCATCCATCCACCTACTTTATTTTTAGGTTTTGCATTAACGGTTGTGCCATTTGCATATGCTATTGCTGGTTTGTGGAAAAAACAATTTAATGAATGGTTAAAACCTGCTTTACCTTGGACATTTTTAGCGGTATCTGTTTTAGGAATAGGTATTTTAATGGGTGGTGCTTGGGCTTACGAAGCATTAAGTTTTGGTGGTTTTTGGGCTTGGGATCCGGTTGAAAATGCTTCACTCGTTCCTTGGCTTACATTGGTTGGTGCAGCACATTTAATGCTCATCAATAAAAATAACGGACAGTCTTTATTTACCGCTTTCTTTTTATCCATTCTTACTTTTATTTTAATTCTCTACTCTACCTTCTTAACACGCAGTGGAATTTTAGGTGAATCATCGGTACATGCATTTACCGATTTAGGGATGAGTGGACAATTATTGTTATACCTTTTCTTTTTCTTATTATTAGGTGTTGTTTTACTTGTCATAAATTGGAAAAAAATTCCCAAACAAAAAGAAGAAGAAAGTATTTGGAGTCGTGAATTTTGGATGTTCGTAGGTGCTGTGGTATTATTGGTTTCTTCGTTTCAAATTATGTTTTATACTTCAATGCCTGTGTGGAACAAGCTGTTTGGATTAAATAAAGCACCATTAAAAGATGTAGTTACTTTTTATAATAATTGGCAGTTACCTTTTGCATTTATTGTAACATTATTAATTGCTGTCGGACAGTTTTTTAAATACAAAAACACCAGCTATAAAGAGTTTATTAAAAAAATAAGTTTATCGTTTATTGCATCTTTGATTTTTACCATATTGTTTATTTATCTGTTGAAATTTGATAAAACCTATTATTCAATACTCATGTTCTCGAGCATTTTTGCAACCCTAGCAAATCTTGATTATATTATTAGAGTGTTAAGTGGTAAGCTTAAAAAAGCAGGTGCTTCGCTTGCACATATTGGTTTTGGATTAATTATGTTGGGCGTATTAATTTCTACAGGTAAAAAAGAAATCATCTCTCAAAATACATCGGGTAAAAGTGTAGCAAGTTTGGGCGAAAATTTTTCAAACAATGAAAATATTGTACTTACCCAAGGTGATACATTACCAATGGGTAAATACTATGCAACATATTTAGGTAAACGTTTTGAGGGTATAAATGTGTTTTTTGATGTTGATTATTTTACGAAAAATGCCGGTGGACAATTTAAAAAAGAATTTTCTTTGGCACCATTAATTCAGATGAATCCTCGCATGGGCAATTCAGCTGAGCCGGATACTCGCCACTATCCAACATTTGATTTGTATTCGTATGTTACCTATGCCGATTTAGAAACATTAAAAGAAAAAGAAGAATCAGCATCAGGTGATTACTTGCCCGCTAAAACATATACTATTAAACAAGGCGATTCGTTGTTCTCATCCAATGCTATAATTTTATTCGATTCGCTATCAACCGATTTAAATAACCAAAATTTGCAATTAGCCAAAGAAGATATTGCTGTGGTAGCTCATTTACGAGCAATTGATATTAGTGGAAAAATATATTCAGCTAGTCCGGTATAC
>JAEUTT010000323.1 GCA_016787165.1 Bacteroidia bacterium
TCCACAGCATAAATACCCCAATCTTCATCATTCACTTTCACAGTTATAAATTTATAACGAAGCGCAATAATATCTTCCTGCTTCATTAATTCATGGTAAATCCACTCATAAATATAGCCTCTTGTTCCTGGATGTTGAATAGTAAAACGTTTCATCCCCATAAACGTCTCATCTTTTTCTTTCACTTTTATGCGAAACGACCATTTATCATTTTGCAAATGATCGGTCATGTGTCCTTTTAAGCGAAGTTTTACTGTTATTTTTTTACCATTATAATGCAAAACACCATCAACATATTCACCATCTAAATCATTAATAATAACACCTCGCTCTAATGCTTGCTTGCGATTTTTTTCTAATTTTTTAAAATCTTTGTCTTTTATTTCAATCGACAAAACTTCAGGTTGGGCAGTCCAGCTAGATTTATAATTACTCAACAGAGTAGTGGCAAAGTCAAAAAGTCCAGAGTAGCCTTTGGTTTTAATGATGCGAGAACCAAAGAAAAGTGTAATTAATAGTACAACGAAGAAAAAAACAAAAAACATCTTCTTTTTATTTTTAAGAAAATGAGTCTTTGTATTATTGTTTGTACTATTATTAATTTTCATAATCAAGTTTTATTGTGCATTTAGCTTATTTTCTATCTGTTTCGACAAGGCATTATAAAGAGCACTTGCTAATTTTTTTTGTCCTTTATTATTCAAATGAATAAAATCTCTATAACAAGACTCATCCATTTTGCTATTTAATCCCAATATGTAGCCAATATGATTAGCTTCAAACATTTGAATCAGTTGTTTCCCATTTTTATCATATTCAGCGCTTAATACTTCTTGCTTAGTAGGGTGAAGATACACAAGTAATTCAATAGTATGTTCCTTTGAATAGTTAAAGAATGATTCCCAGCCTGGATTAATTTCATTTGCTAATTTAAGACTTTCAAACTCATCATACTCATTATAATTTTCAATCAATTTAGATTTCATTAGTGGCATAAAATACTTAAAAAAACCATCAGATAAAGCACAAAAAGGCTTTTTATCTGGCCAAGCGGTATATTTACCTACAACCTTTTGAAAATGCATTAAATCATGTAAATCATGACTACTAAAAACTAATACAATCATGGATGCATCAAAATGTCCATTCTTTTTTATATAAGCAAAAGCATTATCAGGCCCCCAACTGTTTGCACCAACATTTAAAACACGAATAGAATCATGAAAGGATGCTGAAAGTCGACTCTCTAAAATAGATGAGGCTAGGCTATCTTGATCAGTTTGTGCGCCACCATTAATTATAGAGTCGCCTATTTTAAGAATTCGTATTTTATCATTTTTCGACAAAGGTTTACTTCTCATTGAGAATTCATTCGTAATTATTCTATTGCCAAATCTTTTCACATGCTGGTTTGGAGCATAAATATACTCATAGTCTTTATCTTCAATATACAAAGGAGGACAACCCAATCCTAAGTAGAAACGAGCAAATAACTCTATTGCTATCAAGATAAAAACTAAAGAAATAACTATTATTTTATATTTTTTCCTCATTTAAAACAACTTTTTCTTTATGAAATATATCATCTGTCAAAACAGCAATAATTAACATTAAAATAATTGTAAGCGGGTTTAAGGATGCTGCAATCCAAGGCTCGAAGTTAATTGTAAACATTACTGAAAACATAATAGGAAAAGACAAAACACTATTTTTTGCTCCTTTAATGAAAGTTATTACAAATGCACCAAAATAAGCTAGCACTCCAATTATACCAGTATTTAGCCAGAATATTAAATAACTATTATGAACTCCTCCTTGATGTCCTAGCCTACTCAATAATCCATAATTTTTGCGCATGATGTATTCGTCAAATGCAATTCCTTTTCCTAAGAAAAAATTATGTTGAATTTGTTCCCATGCAAATTTCCATGCAATGTATCGCCCGCCACCCACTTCAATGGTACCAAGTCTAAAAAACGATTCTAAGCCAAGCGTTTTAATTATGTATATATAATTGGTATCTATCATTTCATACAAAACAATAAATGTTAAAAATATAATAAACCCTAAGAATGGCGACATTTTATAAAAAGCACCTAGAACCAAAAATAACATAAGCGCTGTGGCTACATTTCTGGAACCCGACATAAACAAAGGGAGTAATATCAAAAAATAAATTAATCGTTTTTCATTTTTAGAAAACAAATTAGGACGAAGATGAATTATCAGATAGCTCAATAAAAAAGTCAACATACAAAACAAACCAAGCCCATTCGGATTACCAAACAAACCTCTTAATCTTCCACCGTGAGAAACAGCGTTTCCTGCATCAACAAATCTCAAAATTAAACATACCAACAAAATAGTAAGAATAAAAAAAACAATTTTCCGAAAAAACAATTCACCATCCTTCTGATATATTTTTACAATATAAGTAGGAATCACTAAAAAAAACAAAACATACGAAAGTGTTTTTTGGGCTGAAACAACTAGTGTTTCGGAATATGCCAATGTACTTACTGTAATAACAAAAAAGGGTATAAACCTTTTAAACAATTCGCTTGACGATTGAAAATTTTTGATGTCAAGAAAAAACAAAATAGCAATTAAAAGGAAGTAAATGTCTTTTATTTTTTTAGCAAATATCCAGGAATAAGTAAGATTATCGGATAATATTAGAATGAACCAAAAGCCTAAAAAAAGCTCTAAATACGACTCGTTATTTTTCAATAAAATAATTGAAACAGGTATCAAAGCATAATATACCGGACCTGCATATCTGCCTACTACTAGCCAAATTAAAAGCAGAATAAAAAACTGAATATTTTCTTTTAGATACTGAATCACTTTATGGTTTTATCTTAATTTTTCTTTATTTTATTTAACTGCACCGAAACCACTTTTGATCGTTTACTAATAAACTTTTCAACAACAGCAATATTACTCAACCACACTTGTTCCGACTCAACAACTCTCCATCGATTAGAATGGCTAGTGATTTCAGGCAAAAGCGCAATTTTCATTTT
>JAEUTT010000374.1 GCA_016787165.1 Bacteroidia bacterium
GATCCCCTACCACTTGAATTTCGATATGACGTGGTTCTTCAATATATTTTTCCATGTACATGGCACCATTTCCAAATGCAGCTTCAGCCTCTTTACTTGCCGATTCATAATTAGAAACCATGTCTTCTTCTTTCCAAATAATACGCATTCCTCTTCCACCACCTCCAGCTGTAGCTTTAATGATAACAGGATAACCAACTTTTGGAGCTAATTCCACAGCTTGCTGAGCACTTTCTAATAATCCATCAGAACCAGGAACACAAGGAACACCAGCAGCAAGCATTGTTGCTTTAGCCGATGATTTATCTCCCATGGAGTTTATCATTTCAGGTGAGGCACCTATAAACTTTATGTTATGCTCTTGACAAATTTTTGAAAACTTTGCATTCTCAGAAAGGAAGCCATATCCAGGATGAATTGCATCTGCATTAGTAATTTCGGCAGCTGAAATAATATTTGGAATATTTAAATAGGAATCTTTACTGGGAGGTGGACCAATACAAACGGCCTCATCTGCAAATCTTACATGAAGTGAATCTTTATCGGCTGTTGAATAAACGGCAACCGTTTTAATTCCCATTTCTTTACAGGTACGAATAATGCGCAATGCAATTTCTCCCCTGTTTGCTATTAATATTTTTTTAAACATATCTTTTGAATTAGCTAATTAGCTAATTAAATTATCAGCTAATTGTTATACAAATTAAGAAGGGTCAACTAAAAACAATGGTTGATCATACTCCACAGGAGTAGCATCATTTACCAATACTTTTACGATTTTCCCTTTAATATCTGATTCAATTTCATTGAATAATTTCATAGCTTCAATGATACATACAGCTTTACCTGCAGCTATTTCATCACCCACGTTTACAAATGGTGGCTTATCAGGTGAAGATGAACGATAAAACGTTCCAATCATTGGCGATTTAATTGTTACATATTTTGAATCATCTGAAGCAGCTTTAACTTCAGGAGCCTTTGTATCTGCAACAGGTGCAGCTGCTTGAGCAACAGGTGCAGCTGCTTGAATTACAGGCTGAGCTACAGGAGCTGCAACTGTTTGAAGTACTACCTGCTCTTTTGATTTTCCTGCAGGAGTTTTAATAACAATTTTTACATCTTTTGTTTCTAACTCAACCTCGCTAACGCCAGATTTTGATACAAACTTTATTAAATCTTGAATTTCATTCAGTTTCATCTGCTATGTATTTTTTAGATTAATATTCGGTTATTTATTGTTGCTTATTTTGTTTTATTTTTTTGACTTTTTTACTTACTATCGTATGCCCATTTTAAATAAATACTTCCCCAAGTAAATCCTGCACCAAATGTAGAAATGATGATGTTATCTCCTTTTTTCATTTGTTTTTCATAATCCCATAAACATAAAGGAATTGTACCTGCGGTAGTGTTACCGTATTTTTGAATGTTCAGCATTACTTTTTCTGATGACAAACCCATGCGTTCTGCGGTAGCATCAATGATGCGTTTGTTTGCTTGATGTGGAACTAACCATGCAACATTTTCCGACTTTAAATTATTACGCTCCATAATTTCTGCACTTACATCTGC
>JAEUTT010000424.1 GCA_016787165.1 Bacteroidia bacterium
CGAAGGAAAAGAAAAAGTAATAAAAGCATTATCCAATGTCGGATTTAATGCAAATGACATAAAGTTTGCTGAAATTAAAACATTGGTACAAGGACCTGAATACCAAAAAGACGCAAAAGAAAACAATGAAGTGTATGAGAAATTTCAATACATAAAAATTTCAGTAAAATAACAATCACTAAAATTCAATAAAAAAGAGGATGCAATTTGCATCCTCTTTTTTATTGAATTTTGTTGCTTAGAAAGCTTCTAAAGTTGTATTATGTGATAATTTAGAAAGAAAATATTCTGAAATTATTGAATCTAATATCGTACTGGAATTAGGATTAAAAGAGCTATTTCTTGTAAAAAAACTTTAAAGTTATATATTTGTGGGCTATTTAGAATTTATGCAACTACGACTTTTATTATTTTTTATACTTTGTCTCGCAAAGTTTTCTTTTGCACAAAATGATAAATCAACCTATCGTGAAAAATTTAGCCAAGGTGATTTGCTAATCCTTGAGGAAAACTATGAACTTGCTTTAAAGTACTTCAAAGAAGCATATTTAATCGACTCTTCAAATGCTAATATCAACTACAAAGTTGGATTTTGCTATTTAAAATCGGCAAATGAAAAACAAAAAGCATTACCCTATCTTGAAAAAGCAATTCAAAATATTGGCCGTAATTACATTGATATGGAGCCAAGAGAAAAAAAAGCACCTGAAATGGCTTACTATCAATTAGGTGTAGCGTATCGATTACAATATAAATTTAACGAATCTAATATCTACTTTAATAAATTCAAAGACATAGTTGGTAACAAAAACAAAGAGTTAGCAAGTGATTTGGAAAAACAAGTTGAAACTAATTTTAATGCGATTGAATTTACAAAAGATACAGTAGAAGTAAGTATTATAAATTTAGGAGATAGTATCAACTCTGCTTATCCCGACTATAGCCCCGTTTTATCCGCAGACGAATCTATTATTATTTTTACTTCTCGTAGACCAACAAACTTGGGTGCGGGCATAAGCTCTACAGCCGATATTGCAGAAGATATTTACTACTCAATTAAAAAAAGAGATGGCAACTGGACACAACCAAAATCAATAGGAGAAAGTATCAACACTTTTGGAAGTGAAGCAAACATTAGCTTATCAGCCGATGGACAACAGCTTTTTATATATAAAGATGTAAACGGAGGAGATATATACTACAGCTATTTAGATGGCGATTCATGGAGTATGCCCATTGCATTAGGAAGCAACATCAACTCAAAATATTGGGAAACACATGCTACTGTTAGTGTAGACGGAAACACCTTGTATTTTGTGAGTGATAGAAAAGAAGGAAGTTATGGAGGAAGAGATATTTGGAGATGTGTTAAACTACCAAATGGACAATGGAGTATGCCTTTAAATTTAGGACCTAAAATTAATACTCCTTACGATGAAGATGCGCCATTTATTCATCCTGATGGGGTAACATTATTCTTTAGTTCTAACGGTCATAAAACCATGGGAGGTTTTGATATTTTTAAGTCGGTAAAAGATGATGAAGGAAAATGGAGCAGCCCAGAAAACATGAAAGCACCGATTAACACTCCTGATGATGATATTTTTTATATGCAATCAGTAGATGGAAAAAGAGGTTATTTTTCATCTGTTAGAAAAGGAGGTTTAGGTGAAAAAGACATTTATCAAATCAATTTTGAAAAATCAATCGCAGAACCTTTAACTCTATTAAAAGGATATTTAACATTTGATGGAGGCTCTAAAGTGCCTTCAAATGTGAGTATAACAGCTACGGATATGGAAACAGGCCTTGTTGTCCAAGACGTTAAACCGAATGCTATCAGCGGCAAATATATTTTAATTTTAAATCCAGGTGTTGAAGGAAAAACATACACCATCAGCTATGAAGCAGAAGGATTTCAGCCGATTAGTGAAACAATAACGATCCCTGCTAATTCATCTTACCAAGAAATTGAAAAAGAACTATTCTTGAAAGGGATTAACTTTGAAAGTAAAACCCTTGGAACAATTACACTAAAAGGCACCATTAAAAATGAAAAACAAGAAAGCATTACCGGTGCTAAAATTATTGTAAAAGATAATAAAACAGGACAATC
>JAEUTT010000465.1 GCA_016787165.1 Bacteroidia bacterium
CAAGTTCATCATTAGCATGCGATGCAGAAATTGCAAAAGCGGCAAAAGAATTAGCTGAAAATAAAGGTAAATCAATTGTTGTTTCCGGTTCAAATGATATCAATGTACAATTAGTTGTTAATGGTATTAACCAAATGCTTGATAGCTATGGAAAAACAATTGATATTGAAAACCCAACATATACACACCAAGGTGATGATGCTGCATTTGCTGATTTGGTAGCTGAAATGACTGCAGGAAAAGTTGATGCTATTATCACTTACAATACAAATCCAGTTTATACTGCACCAACATCCTTAAAATTTGCAGAAGCATATAATAAAGTAGGTGTTCGTATTTCATTTGCCGACAGAGCTGATGAAACAGCTTCTTTAGCTCAATACATTTGTCCTGATTCACATTACTTAGAATCATGGAACGATTTTAATCCTAAAAAAGCACATTATAGCTTAGCGCAACCTACTATCACTCCTTTATTTGCTCAACCACGCCATGAAGGAACACGCCAAGCACAAGATACTTTATTAAAATGGTCAGGAAACACTTCTGATTACTTATCATACATCCAAAAAACTTGGATGGAAAAAGTATTTCCAATGCAAGGTAAATACATGGGATTTGCTGAATTTTGGAACAACTCATTACATGATGGAGCAATTGAAGTTGGTAAAGGCGAAGTTATGCTAGCTTCTGAAGAAAAATTAAAAGAGGCTAAACCAAAAGATACAACGGTTACAGAAGGTGTTGTAAATGCAATAGCAGGAATCAACTTAAATGATGCAGCATCTAAAATTAACGCTACAAAAGGCGGAGAATTAGAGTTAGCATTGTACGAAAAAGTAGGTATAGGTAATGGAAATCAAGCAAACAATCCTTGGTTACAAGAATTACCTGATCCTATTTCAAAAATAACGTGGGATAACTATGTTACTATGTCTCCGGCAGAAATGGCTAAAAAAGGCTATTTGTTAATGGAGCGTCAAGATAGAGAAGCATCCGTTGTAAATGTTACCGTAAACGGTGTAAGCATTAAATTGCCAGTAGTTCCACAACCAGGTCAAGCGGAAGGAACAGTTGGTATTGCATTGGGTTATGGTCGCGAAAAAGCAGGTTCATTAAGTGAAAAAACAGGAGTTGTTGGTAAAAATGCATATCCATTTGTTCAAGTAGTAAATGGAACAATGATGTATGGAGCCTTAAATGTAACTGTTGAAAGTGCAAATGAAACTACTGAAATTGCAGGGACACAAATTCACCACACATTAATGGGTCGTGAAATTGTTAAAGAAACAAATTTAGAAAACTATAAGAAAAATCCTAAATCAGGAAATCATGATGAAATGCTTGTAACACACTCTGGTGTTAAAAAAGCAGCTACAGTTGATTTATGGGATGAATTTGATCGCCCTGGGCACTCTTGGGGAATGACAATTGACTTGAACTCTTGTATTGGTTGTGGAAGTTGTGTAGTAAGCTGTACTGCTGAAAATAACGTAGCAGTAGTTGGAAAAGAGCAAGTAATGAAAACACGTGAAATGCACTGGTTACGTATTGATAGATACTATAGCAGTGACATGAATAAAGAAGTAGCAAAACACGAAGGTGTTGGTGCAATTGACATGTACTTAGAAATGGAGAATCCTGCGGCTGCAAATCCAAAAGTGGTATTCCAACCTATCATGTGTCAGCACTGTAACCACGCACCTTGCGAAAATGTTTGTCCGGTATTAGCTACCAACCACAGTTCAGATGGATTAAACCAAATGACTTACAACCGTTGTGTTGGTACTCGTTACTGTGCAAATAACTGTCCGTTTAAAGTAAGACGTTTTAACTGGTTTAACTACAATGGAAATTCAGACTTTGCATTTAACCCAACACAAGACGACTTAGGACGTATGGTATTAAATCCAGATGTAGTTGTTCGTTCACGTGGTGTAATGGAAAAATGCTCAATGTGTGTTCAACGTATCCAAGAAGGAAAATTAGATGCTAAGAAATCTGAAGCTCCTTTAAAAGATGGTGCAATCAAAACTGCATGTCAACAATCTTGCCCTACAAATGCAATTTACTTTGGTGATTTAAATGATGAGAACAGTGAAATTGCTAAACTAAGAAAAGAAGAAGCAGAAGGTCGTAACTATTTCATCCTTGAAGAAATTGGAATCAAACCAACAGTATCATACTTAACAAAAGTGAGAAATTGTGAAGAAACAATTGAAGATGGAAGAAAATCAGCGGGTCATTCAGAAGTAAAATCAGAAAAAGAACACGCATAATTAACGAATAAAACGAATTTTATAATTTATAATTAGATTATTAATATGCAGCACGAATCAGAAATTAGAGAGCCGTTAATCCTTGGTAAAAAATCATATCATGAAATTACTGAAGATATCGTACGACCAATAGAAGGAAAAGCTTCAAAATATTGGTATATGCTATTAACCATTTCCATCATTGCATTTCTTTGGGGAATTGGATGCTTAGCCTATACAATAGGAACAGGTATTGGAGTTTGGGGTTCAAACAACGGTGTTGATTGGGCTTGGGATATCACTAACTTCGTTTGGTGGATTGGTATTGGACATGCCGGAACCTTAATTTCAGCAGTATTGTTATTGTTCCGTCAAAAATGGAGAATGGCTATTAACCGTGCAGCTGAGGCGATGACAATCTTTGCCGTAATGTGTGCTGCTATTTTCGTATTGTTACATACTGGTCGTCCTTGGTTAGACTATTGGTTATTCCCTTTGCCAAATCAATTTGGTTCATTATGGGTAAACTTTAACTCTCCATTGATGTGGGATGTATTTGCGGTATCAACTTACTTCTCTGTATCATTAGTATTCTGGTACACAGGTTTAGTTCCCGATTTTGCAATGATTCGCGATAGAGCTGTGAAACCAATGGCAAAAAAAATCTATGGTTTGTTAAGTTTTGGTTGGGGTGGAAGTGCTCGTCACTGGCACCGTTTTGAGGAAGTATCATTGGTACTTGCCGGATTATCTACTCCACTTGTATTTTCGGTTCACTCAATTGTATCTACCGACTTTGCTACATCAGTAGTTCCTGGTTGGCATACAACTATCTTCCCTCCTTATTTCGTTGCTGGAGCGGTATTCTCAGGATTTGCGATGGTATTAACACTTTTACTTATCGTTCGTAAAATCTACAACTTAGAAAACTACATTACTATTAAGCACGTTGAATATATGAACATCGTTATCATTGTAACAGGTTCAATTGTAGGTGTTGCTTATTTAACAGAGTTGTTTATTTCTTGGTATTCAGGAGTTGAATACGAACAATATGCATTCTTAAATCGTGCAACTGGTCCATACTGGTGGGCATACGCAGCCATGATGACTTGTAATGTTATTTCACCTCAACTTTTCTGGTTCAAAAAATTACGTACTAACTTAACGTTCACATTTATCATGTCAATCATTGTAAACATTGGTATGTGGTTCGAACGTTTTGTAATTATCGTACCTACTTTGTGTCGTACATTCTTACCATCTACATGGAATATGTATTCGCCATCATTTGTTGATATTGGAATCTATACAGGAACAATTGGTATGTTCTTTACATTCTTCTTATTGTTTACACGTTATTTCCCTGTAATTGCACAAGCGGAGTTAAAATCGATTGTAAAATCATCAGGACAAGAACACAAAGAAAAACATGCTGCACATGGTCATGCAGCACACCATTAATATATTGATTTAATAAACATTTAAGTTTAAATAAGATATGAGTAAAGCAGTAATACACGCAATTTTTGATGATGAAGAGCCATTAATGGCTACAGCAAAATCATTTCATTCAAAAGGTATCCATATTAAGGATGTATTCACACCGTTTCCGGTGCATGGCTTAGATGCAGCTATTGGAGTTCCAAGAACTAGAATCGCTATTACAGCATTCATCTATGGTTTAACAGGAGCGTCATTAGCAACATTAATGATGTGGTATATGATGATTAGTGATTGGCCAACAGATGTTGGAGGTAAACCAAGTTTTGCTTACTACATGAATGTACCTGCATTTATTCCTATCACATTTGAGTCAACAGTATTGTGTGCAGCTCACGGAATGGTAATTACTTATTACTTAAGATGCTGGATGTTACCAGGAGTAAAAGCAAAAAATCCAGATCCACGCACAACAGACGATAAATTTTTAATGGTTATTGAAACCAAAGAGGAAAACAAAGCAAACATTGAATCAATGTTAAAAAGTGGTGGTGCAACAGAAATTCACCATAAATAAAAAAGGAAAAGCAATAACTTACTTTTTGTATAGTAAGTTTTAGAAAATACGTAATTAGCAGATATGAAAAAGGTAACAAAAATTATTTCATTAATGGCATTAGTTGGCTGTGTTGCCATTAGTGTTACATCATGCCAAAAACACGATTCTAACAGTCCGGGAGTAGAATTTATGCCCGATATGTATCGTTCTCCGTCACTAGAATCAAATTTATTTGATGTCGTAAAAAATGTAGACGGAACATTTGATACTGTACCATCTAACAGAAAGCCGGTAGCTGGTACTATTGCAAGAGGATATATGCCATATGCGTATGCAAATACAGCTGAAGGGTATGAATTATCTGCAACATTACGTAATCCTATCGAAAGAAATGATAAAAACGTAAAAGAAGGAGAGCAATTGTATGGTAAGTTTTGCGGACACTGTCATGGTACAACAGGTGAAGGAGATGGCTTAGTAGGTGGTAAATTGCCAGGTGCGCCTCCATCATACAAAACTGTATTGAAAACATTGCCTGAAGGAAAAATATTTCACTCTATCACTTATGGTAAAGGTTTAATGGGAGCACATGCATCTCAACTATCACAAGAAGAAAGATGGAAGGTTACATTGTATGTTCAAAAATTACAAGGGAACGATCTTGCTGTAGCTACTCCAGCAGTAGCTACAGACTCAACAGCAACAGCAAAATAAAATATTATTCCGAATAAATTGAGATAAAAAGACAAATGAATACGAATATGGATAATACGAATTATACGTTTACAAGCAAAACCAGAAACATCACTTTTGGTTTAATGGCAATCGGTTTAATTACAATAATTGCCGGCTTTTTAACCGACCATGCTCCAGAAGGAGTTAGTCATGACGAATACCACCATACACGCTTTTGGGCAAACTTATTGGTGAATGGCTATTTCTATATGGGAATTGCTTTGTTAGCTACATTTTTTATGGCATTACAATATGTTGCCGAAGTGGCTTGGTCTGTTGCGGTTAAACGTGTTTACGAAGCGGTATCAAGTTTTTTGCCAATAGGTGCTACGGTAATGTTTATTGTATTATTAGCAGGTCAATTTCATTTACACCACTTATACCATTGGATGGATGCGGATACAATCAATCCTGAATCACCAAAATATGATGAAGTAATTGCTGGTAAAGCTGGTTATTTCACTCCATGGTTTTTCTGGTTAAGAACAATTCTTTATTTAGTTGTTTGGGTTTTATTTCAACGTGGATTTATCAAACGTTCATTAGAGCAAGATTTACAAGGAGGAACAGCGCTTCACTTTAAACAAATGGGTAAAGCTGCTGTATTCATGGTATTCTTTGCTGTAACTTCATCTACTTCTTCTTGGGATTGGATGATGAGTTTAGATGTACACTGGTTCTCTACCATGTATGGTTGGTATGCATTCTCCGGAATGTGGATTTCTGCAATGGTAACCATCATTTTATTTGTATTATTTTTAAAACGTAAAGGTTACTTACCACAAGTAAACGAAAGCCATATTCACGATTTAGGAAAATGGGTATTTGCTGTAAGTTTCTTATGGAGCTACTTATGGTTTATGCAATTTATGTTAATCTGGTACACAAACATTCCTGAAGAAACAATCTATTTCCAAGAACGTTTACACGACTTTGGTTATATGGGATTAATGTGGACAGTATTTTTTATGAACTTTGTATTCCCAATGGTATTATTAATGAGCCGTGATTCAAAACGCAACTATTTCTTCTTAGTATTTGTAGGTGCAATCATCTTTGTTGGACACTGGTTAGATGTATTTATGATGGTAATGCCTGCAACAGTAAAAGGTCACTGGCACTTAGGTTGGTTAGAAATTGGTATGGCATTAGGATTCTTAGGATTAATGTTATTTGTAATTCACAGAGCATTAGCTAAATCACCTTTGATGGTTAAACAACATCCTTACTTAGATGAAAGTTTACACCACCATATTTAATATTAAAACGAAAAAGAAAAGCATACAATAACGAATAACAATACAAAACACTATGATAAAGTTTTTAGTTTACGTTGCCATCATTTTAACAGTAGTTGCTGTTGGCTATTTAGTACGTGTATTTGAACTTGCACAAGCATTAAAAGGTAAAAAACAAGACGTTACCGAAAGAGATAACAAACTAATGGGAAGAACAATGCTAGGTTTATTAGTGTTTCTTTTTGGTTTCACTATTTGGCAATTAGTTGAATACAGTGATAAAATGTTGCCTGAAGCTGCTTCTATCAGCGGTGCTGAAACAGATGCATTATTAGATTTTAATTTTGCAATTATTTGGATTGTATTTGTATTAACTCAATTTTTATTGTTTTGGTTTTCATACAAATATTACGGTCGTGATAACAACAGAGCAACCTATTTCCCTCACTCTAATAAATTGGAGATGATTTGGACAGTTATTCCTGCAATTGTATTAGCCGTGATTATCATCTTTGGATTAAAATCATGGAATAATATTACTGCACCTGCAGCTGCTGAATCTACGATTGTTCAACTGTACAGTAAACAATTCGATTGGACTGCACGCTATGCAGGAAAAGACAACGTATTAGGAGAATCAAATTACAAACTAATTTCTGGTTCTAATGAATTAGGAATGGATGCAAATAGCCCGGAAGGAAAAGATGATATTGTTGTAAAAAATGAATTGCACTTACCTGTAAATAAAGAAGTAGAATTTAAATTTAACTCTCGTGATGTAATTCACAGTGCTTATTTTCCTCACTTTAGAGCACAAATGAACTGTGTACCAGGTATGACTACCATGTTCCATTTTACACCAACTATTACAACTGCAGAAATGCGTCAAAAAACAGGAAACGAAGCTTTCGATTATATCTTATTATGTAACAAAATATGTGGTAATAGCCATTATAATATGCAAATGACGATTATTGTAGAAACTGAAGAAGAGTACAACAAATGGTTATCTGAGAAAAAACCATTTTTAGCTCCAACAGAAACAGCTGAAGTAAAGTAGAATTTTAAAATAAAAAGTTTAATAATTAAAGTTAAGAATATATGTCAATGGAGAATCACGGTCATCACAATCACGAAGAACACCACGCGCACCACGATGAACATCATCATGAAGAACATTGGGTGACGAAGTACGTTTTTAGTATGGATCACAAAACCATTTCACGTCAGTTTTTGATAACTGCTGTGATTATGGCGGTGTTAGCAATGCTTATGTCAATTCTTTTCCGTTTACAATTGGCTTGGCCAGGAGAAAAATTTGCCATCATTAATTGGATGCTTGGTGATAAATGGGGTAAAGATGGAATTCTTGATCCAGGAATGTACATGGCATTAGTTACTATTCATGGTACTGTAATGGTGTTTATGGTATTAACGGGTGGATTAAGTGGTACGTTCAGTAACTTATTAATTCCATACCAAATTGGTGCTCGTGATATGGCATCAGGATTCTTAAACATGTTATCATACTGGTTTTTCTTCTTATCAAGTGTAATCATGGTATCTGCATTCTTTATTGAAACAGGACCAGCATCTGGCGGTTGGACAGTTTATCCTCCATTAAGTGCATTACCACAAGCAATGGAAGGTTCTAAACTGGGTATGACACTTTGGTTAGTTTCTATGTCATTATTCATTGTTTCATCTTTATTAGGTGGCTTGAACTACATCGTTACTATCTTGAACTTACGTACTAAAGGAATGTCAATGACTCGTTTGCCACTTACAATTTGGGCATTCTTTGTTACTGCTATTCTTGGTGTATTATCATTCCCTGTTTTATTATCTGCAGCTTTATTATTGATTTTCGATCGTAGCTTTGGAACATCTTTCTACTTATCGGATATTTATATTGGTGGACAAGCCTTAGAACAAACAGGTGGTAGTCCAATTTTATACCAACATTTATTCTGGTTCTTAGGTCACCCGGAAGTATACATCATTATTTTACCTGCCTTAGGTTTAACATCTGAAATCATTTCTGTAAATGCTCGTAAACCTATTTTTGGTTACCGTGCAATGATTGGCTCTATTATGGCAATCGGATTCCTTTCATTCATTGTTTGGGGTCACCACATGTACATTACAGGTATGAATCCTTTCTTAGGTTCAGTATTCGTTTTCACTACATTATTGATTGCTATCCCATCAGCGGTAAAAGCATTTAACTACATCACTACTTTGTGGAAAGGGAACATCCGTTACACTCCTGCTATGTTATTTGCTATTGGATTAGTATCAACATTTATCTCAGGTGGTTTAACAGGT
>JAEUTT010000468.1 GCA_016787165.1 Bacteroidia bacterium
AAAAAATGCAGAGCTAGTGGTAAATTATTGTAATAATGCCAAGGCAATGGTGGCAGTACCGGTAGATGCTAAAATAGATAATATTGGTGATGGTGTAAATTCTACTTCATCGGAGTATGTACCAGTTATTTCATCGGATGAAAGTGTGATGATTTTTACTTATAGAGGTGATCAAAGTGTGGGTGGTTTGCAAAATGCATACAATCAGCCAGACCCATTGGGTGTGTATTATGAGGATGTATTTATTTCAACTAAAGAAAACGAAAATTGGTCGACACCAAGAAGTATTGGTGAAAATATTAACACTGCCGCTCACGATGCCGCAATAGCTTTATCTAATGATGGACAAAAATTATTCATATTTAGGGACAATAGATACGATGGTGGAGATATATACATGAGTACTTTGGATGGCATTAGTTGGAGCACTCCGGAAAAATTGAGAGGTGATATTAATTCGGCTGCTTGGGAAGGGAGTTGTGCTTTATCTGCAGATGAAAAAACACTTTATTTTTCGAGTGAAAAGCCTGGGGGCATGGGTGGAAAAGATTTGTATAAAGCTTCCTTAATGCCCGATGGAACTTGGGGCAAGGTTCAAAATTTAGGAAATATAATCAATACACCATTTGATGATGATGCTCCTTTTATTCATCCTGACGGAAAGACTCTTATTTATAGCTCAAAAGGTTTTAATAGTATGGGTGGTTTCGATATTTTTAAGTCAGAATTAAATGCAGATAGTTCTTGGTCGCAACCTGTTAACTTAGGCTATCCAATAAATACACCCGATGAAGATATATACTTTGTTTTATCGGCAAACGGTAAAAAAGGATATTATGCTTCAGGAAAAAAGGGAGGCTTTGGCTTACAAGATATTTACACTGTAGATATGCCAGAAGATTTTATTACACCCATTTTAGCAATGCTAAAAGGTACAATTACAACGGATGATAAACCTTGCTTGGCAGATATTACAGTTTATTATGGAATCCAAAAATTGGAATACGCTAGTATTAAATCAAATAGTTTAAGCGGTGATTATTTGATCAATTTAAGAGCAGGTGAAAATTATACAATTAAATATCGAACAGATGGATTTGAAGCGAAAGAGGAACAGCTTGATTTAACCAATTTAAGAAGTTATTTAGAGAAAGATATTGATGTGAAGTTTTATACAAAAAAAGATACTATTCCTGTTGCTGATTCTATTTCTTTGGTAAATACATCAACTCAACTAGCATCAAATGAAGGTAAATCTATTGAAAAAAGTACAGATATAGGCAATTCTTCAATGGTTGGTCTTGAGTTTAAAGTTCAAATTGCAGCGTATAATTTGCCTAAAAATTATAGATATGAACATTTGAGGGGTTTAGGTAAAGTAGAAAAACTACTTTTAGATGATGGAATAACTCGTTTTACAATTGGAGGTGCATTTAATACCTTAAATGAAGCAAATGCTCATAACCAAAAAGTTAGAGCTGCCGGACAAACAGATGCATTTGTAACTGCTATATATAATGGCAAACGGGTATATTTAGAAGACTTGGAAAAATTAGGCTTGATACCTAGTCAAAAGTAGTGCTGAAACTATTTCAAAATAATTTTTTTAACGATACTATTTTTATCAACTACGTTTGTTATTTTACAGAAGTAAATACCTTGCGATAAATGTTCTGTTTTTATAGTTGTAATTTTATGTGAAGTGAAAGTCTCGTTTACTTTTTGCCCTACAACATTAAATAATTCTATTGTGTAATTATTATTTAAATCATTTGACATTTCAATTGTAAATGATTCTGTAGCTGGATTAGGATAAATATTAAAATTCCAGTTGAGTATATGTATTTCATTAACAGTAATAATGTTACTTACCCCCTTGTAAAACGCCACACCTCCTTGATAATTCCCTACCATTAAATCTAAAAAACCATCATTGTTAATGTCAGCTCCGTTTGGTGCGGTTCTAGTTCCTTGCCAAATGTTTAAGTACATAGAATCAACTAGTGTAAAAGGGCCGTTTAAGTTGCCATCAATATGATCATATAAACGTAAATAACCGCTTTCGGCACCAACTAATAATTTACTTACACCATTGTCTTTAAAAAAGAAAGGGTGGCTATATCCTGTTGAATAAAAAGGTTGGTTTACTTTTACATTTCCCCAGAAATGGGTAACGGAGTCAACTATAGGCATTCCAGTTGTGCTACTTCTTTTATAATAAGCAAGCTTTCCATTACGAGCACCAATAATAATGTCATTTTTGCCATCATTATCTACATCCACAATTTGTGGTGCAGCTACATCTCCAACATCAATGATTCTGTTACTTGAATTTTTAAAATTAGCTTGTGATAAAACAAAGTTTGCTGTAGCACCAATGGCAGCTATGTTCTGAAAATAATGAATTCTCCCATCGTTGCTTCCTATCAGCATATCTGCATCCCCATCCCCATCTAAATCTCCAAATGCGGGAATCATATTTGTAATTCCTAATACGCTATAATTGTTATAATCACGAGTAACTAATTCGTATTCAGGCATGGTTGGTGTTCCAATGTTTTTGAAGAGTGCAATTTTCTTTTCAAATCCAAGTGTATTGTAATAACCATAGTTTCCAATAAATAAATCTTTTAATCCATCGTTATCATAATCAAACAGTACAGGATAAGCACCCTCACCAACTTCTATCATATTATCTTGTAATAAATTTGATTGTTGGAATTGAAATAATGGAACAGCATTGGTTCCAACGTTTTTATAAAATAACATGCTGTTATAGTTTTCGGATGCATTAGGAGCATTCGGACTCACAATTATATCTTTCTTCCCATCATTATCAAGATCTTCGTAATATGCACAAGGAAAAAGAGTAAGATCAACAGCTGCTGATCCGCCATAATTAAACGGAAAGGCTACATCATCATTAATAAAGCTAGCATTAGTTGACGTTCCTCCATTGGTTAAAACAGTCAGGTTATTAAATGAAACATCACCTACTATAAATTCTTTATCCCCATCATTGTCTAAATCAATACACAATTCACATGAGCCTGAATGGCGTTCAGATGAACGCTGTTCGGAGTCATAAACGGGAAATTCGGGATTGGAAATGTTACCAAAGCAAGTGTCATACAATGTAAAATCATTACTCAATGAATTTTCGGCAGCATAGCCCCAGCATCTATTTGCAATTTGAAATTTCAAACTATCGGCAGTTCCGTATAGTTCTTTGCTCATATTTTTATGATATTCTAAATAAGTGCCAGTTATGGCAAAAGTAATTACATCAATATCTCCATCATTATCTATATCACTAAATGCAGGAATATCAACAGAGCTTACATATAAATTAATAAGTGAGCCACTAGGTGGATTGTAAATTGATTTTTGTTGCGTAACAATTCGTTGAAATTGTAAACCTGACCCACTGCTGGAAACATTTTTATACACATCAAATCCTCCCCCTAAATCAGAGTAACTAAAAATATCTTCTTTCCCATCTCCGTCAAAGTCAAGTAATAACGCCCAGTCGTGCAATTTTGGAAACAATGCTTCATAATTAGGATTGTATTTATAATCAACTGTATTTGCTGTTCCGTTATTAATATAAGTTCTGATTTTATTTCCAGTTCGGTCAAAAATAAATAAATCTTTTATTCCATCTAAATCCATATCAATAGTGGATACTTGCGCAAAATTTATCCCACCTGCCCATGGGTTTGTTAGGCTATTGCCATTTATTTTCACTGGAATGCTATCGTGCCATTGAAAGTAGGGTTGAGCAAAAATTGTTGTTGATAGTAAAAAGAAGCAACCAATGAGAAGTATATGTTTTAGAAAATCCATGACAATATTATTTATTGTAAAGTTAATCTTTCTGTGGAATAAATACAAGAAAAAGATGCTTGTGCTATATGGTAGAATATCTTTATATTTGACATAGATAAACACGAAATGATTCAAAAAAAGTACGGAGCTACAGTTAATTGGCAAGCCGAATTAAAAGCTACAGCCTATAAATACCATGTTTTGATAGCATGGGTGGGGGTAGTTTTAAATCCCTTGTGGGTAATTGGTGACTATTTTAATATCCCTACTCATTTTAATGATTTTTTAATTTTTAGACTTGTGGTTGCTTTTGCAACTTTAATAGGGGTTTTAGCCAGAAAAAAATTAGTTAATCATCCTGAATTCATTGTTTTTATTCCCATAATAGGAATTTCAATTCAAAACGCATATATGTATAGCGTGATGGATGTTGTTGAAATTCAAAAGCACACGTTTGCTTACATAGCTTTGTTTATTGGTGCTGGAATGTTTGTGTTGTGGGCACCTATTTATTCTATTATAGTGGTTGTGGCTTCATTTATCGCAAATGTTGTTTTCTTTAATTTGTTCAGTGAATTAAAATTGGATGATATTTTAATTAACGGAGGTTTACTTACCACATCGGTTGCTTTGTTTACTATTCTATTAATTTATACTCGAACCAATCTAACTAAAAAGGAAATTATTTCTCGTTTGGCATTGGCTGAATCTAACATGCAGTTGGCCGATAAAAATAAAATAATTGAAGAAAAAAATAAAGACATTAAGGATAGCATAACTTATGCCCAACGAATACAGCAAGCCATTTTACCTCCTTCGGATAGAATTGATAATATACTAAATGATTATTTTATTTTATATAAACCTAAGGATATTGTTAGTGGTGATTTTTATTGGTATGCTAGTTTAAAAACCACACCACTTGATGGAAAACCGCAAGAAGATATTGTTGTGATTGCGGCTGTTGATTGTACTGGACATGGTGTTCCTGGAGCATTAATGAGTATTATTGGTACAACTATTTTAAATCAAAGTATTTCTGATAAAGAAGTAAATTCACCTGCTGATGCATTAAAGTTTTTAAATAAGCAGCTTGCTCGAAATTTAAATTCAATTAATGATGGAATGGATATGGCATTTTGTGCCATTAATTTTCATAAAATGGAAATGCAATTTTCGGGAGCCAATAATCCGCTTTACATTGTTAGAGGCAAGCAGTTTATTGAAGTTAAAGCCGACAAACAAGCAATAGGTGCTGACCATCAAAATTCAGATTCAAAAGAATTTACAAATCACACAATTAAACTCGAAAAAGGAGATTGTGTTTATTTGTTTACAGATGGTTATGCCGACCAATTTGGAGGCCCTCATGGAAAAAAATACAAATACAAAAAGTTTCAAGAATTGTTATTGGAAATACAAGACAACTCAATGAAAGAACAAGAATTTTTATTGAACTATCATCATGAACAATGGAAAGGTGATTTAGAGCAAGTGGATGATATATTAGTTATTGGAATAAAAATTTCTTAACGCTATTTTAATTGAATATTGGTTTATATGCACTTTAATCGTTTATCAAATTTGTTTAAATATTTTACTCTTGCTTTTTTATTTCTCGCAAATTATAGTGTTGCTCAAGAATTAAAATTTACGCACATAACTTCCGATCAAGGCTTGTCAATGGGTGTTGTGAATTGTGTATTGCAGGATAGTAAAGGCTTTATGTGGTTTGGAACTCAAGATGGGTTAAATAAATATGATGGATATACAATCACAAATTATAAACATAATCAACTAGATTCAAATTCCATTTCTAATAATTTTATTTACTCATTATACGAAGATAAATCAGGTGTGCTTTGGATTGGAACAAATGGAGGGGGCTTGGATGCATTTAATTTAAGTACAGGGAAATT
>JAEUTT010000006.1 GCA_016787165.1 Bacteroidia bacterium
GAATATACTTGAAACCGTTGTAAGGTTTGCCGATTCAGAATATTTACCGGTAAATATGTACAATCGCTCTTCTGGTCGGGTGAGCGCCACATATAGTACGTTAAAGTAGTCTAGTAACGATTTGTTTTTTTCTTCTTCATAAATACTTGCATAGGCCGTTTTTTCAAGCTCTTTTGACATTGGAACAATCACCGAGGGAAGATTTGAAAAGTTTCCATTGTCTATGTTTATCCATGTGTGTTTTTTTCCATTTTCAATTTTCGATTCCAAAAAAGGAAGTATAACAACAGGAAATTCTAATCCTTTTGAGCGATGAATGGTCATAATACGTACCGCATTTATTCCATCAGGTACAATTAATGAAATTTTATCTTTTTTATCATTCCAGTGCTCAATAAAATCGTTAATATTTATATTCTTTTTTATTGAAAAATTAAGCACTTCATCTAAGTAAAATTGAATGTACGCATTAGGAGTTTGGTTGAGTTTGAAAATTCTTATTATTTCTTCACAAAGCTCATATACTGGAATTTTTGACAGCTTGGTGTAGTTAAATTCAGGAACAATTGAAATTAAAAAACGATTCATCCCGATTTTGTTTTTTTCAATAATAAGCTCACTTATATTTTTAGTTGAAAGGTAATTTTTGTGAATTAAATATTCCAAAATTTCAACATGTACTATATCATTTTCATTGTTTGATAAATAGCTAAGTATTGAATGAATAAAATGAACTTCTTGTGATTTATTAAGCAATAATGAATCGGAAGAAATAACATCTATTCCATGTTCGGTAAGGTAGTTGGCTATTTCGCTACCATCAGAATTTTTTCGAACTAAAACAGCAATATCTTTTAGTGAGTAATTTTCGGTAAGTAATTGATGAATTGTTTCTAAGGTTTTTTGTTTGTTGTGAAGTTGAAAATCTTCTTTGTTTTTATCCGTAAATTCAATATGAACAAAACCTCCCGTATTTTCAGGATTGAAGCCTTGCTCTAAATCGTGGTAAATAGATTGATATTTTTCGTTTAATTTTAATGCAATCGACTTAAAAAAAGAGTTATTAAATTCAATAATTTCTCTTTTGCTTCTAAAATTGTTTTTTAAAAACTGGGGATTAAATGACCTTTCAAGTGCCGCTTCTCGTTCTAAAACAAGTTTATTGTCATTATGAGCAAATACTTTTGGCAATTGAGCAAACTGTTCTACTTCACCTCCTCTAAAACGATAAATAGCTTGTTTTCCATCACCTACAAGCATGGTAAAATTTCCAGATGCAAGAGCATTATCAATTAAAGGCAATAAATTTTGGAACTGAAGTACAGAGGTGTCTTGAAACTCATCAATTAAGTAATTATTATAACGTTCCCCTAATCGCTCGTATATAAATGGAATAGGCTCATTTAATACAATCTTAGCAATCATTTTATTGAATTCTGAAATATGTATAATGTTATTTTCAGATTTGTATTCGTTTAATAATTTTTCAATTTCGTTTAAAACGGCTAAGGAATATATATTTCTATTGATAAGCTGCAATAGAGTATAATTGGAATAGCCTTTTTCTTTTATTTTTTGAATCGCAAAAAACAAATCACTTAATTCTGCTTTGATGCTGTCAACTTGTGTAATTGTTTCTTTTGAGGTTTTTCCGGCAGCCCATTTATCTTCATAAATTGTTTTTACTACATGTGAATTGGGTTCAAGGTAGTCCATTCGACCTTTTGAAGTTTTATCGAAATATCCATAAATTCCACTGTTTGTTTGGCTAAAATCTTTTACTGTTAATCCAGCTTTTTTTATAATATCAATTGCTTTTTCGGATTCAGCAATAATACTTTTTTCAAACTTTTGCAATTCGGCACGAAGGCTTGATTTTATTTTAAAGAAATCATTTAATGTTAAGTCTTTTAGTTTTCCAATGTGTACATAGCCATCTTCGGTTAGTAAATTTTTGGCAAACAGTAGTAAATCTGATTCGATGTGCCAACTTTTTTCATCGTCAGTTTTACTTTCGGTAAACTCTACCAATACTTTGGTTAGTAATTCATCACTACCCGTTTTATTA
>JAEUTT010000068.1 GCA_016787165.1 Bacteroidia bacterium
AATTTATCATTGAATTAAAACCATTACTCGAAAAGTAGAGTGCAGATATAAAACCAAATGAAAGCAATCCTCCTCTCTGTTTTTGAATAATATCGGCTATGGTATCTTCTGTGGCTTCAAATGCCGATTGAGGTAAAATGCTTTGTAGTAAATTAAAAAGATAATCATCAAAATTTTCAATTGGGATATAAGGAATAAGGGTAAATAAAAAAATAATAGTAGGAAAAATGGCTAAAAAAAAGTTAAAAGCCAAGGATGATGCTCGCATATTAAGTGAGCCATTTTTTAATCCATGAAAAAAGAATTTCGAAACAATATAAAATGAAAGTCCGTCAAAACCTGGAAGAATAATTTTTCTGCTGGCTTTTAATAATCGATAAGCCGGACTAAAATTAATAATTCGTTTTATGTTTTTAGCATGCATACTAATATGCTTTAAGACTTAAATCAACACTTTTTATGTGGTGTGTTAAAGCACCAATCGAGATGTAATCAACTCCGCATAGAGCATATTTACGAATTGTTTTTTCAGTAATGCCTCCGGAAGATTCTATTTCATATTTCCCATTGATTAATGCAACAGCTTTTTTAGTGTCAGCATAAGAAAAATTATCGAGCATAATACGGTTTATTTTTCCTGTTGCTAATATTTCTTTTACTTCTTTAATGTTACGTGCCTCTATTTCAATAGATAGTTTTTTCTTTTTAACCTTTAAATAGTTAGTCGCAGCTTCAATTGCCGATTGTATTCCACCTGTATAATCAATGTGATTATCTTTGATAAGAATCATATCATATAAGCCTATTCGGTGGTTGGTCCCACCACCAATTAAAACCGCCCACTTTTCTAATCCTCTTATTGTTGGTGTTGTTTTTCTAGTGTCGATTACTTTTGCTTTAGTTCCTTTGCATAGTTGAGTATAAATATTTGTTTTTGAAGCAATGCCACTCATTCGTTGCATACAATTTAATACTAGTCGTTCAGCAAGTAATATCGAATGTGATTTCCCTTCAACTCTTAAAACAATGTCTCCTTTTTTTACTGGAGTGCCATCTTTTATTAAGGTGGTAACTTTTAATGTTTTATCTACTTGTTTGAAAATTGAATTTGCTAATTCTACCCCAGCAATAATAGCATTTTCTTTTACTATTAACTGAGCTCTACCTCTTTTGTTAGAAGGAATACATGCTAAAGAAGTATGGTCTCCATTCCCAATGTCTTCGGCTATAGCATGCTGTATGAATTGTTGAATATTAAAATTGTACTTTGTTTCGGGAAATAATTTTTTACTCATTTTCTGGTTCAATTTTAAATTGTTGTATTAGCGTTTGACTGCCTACTGTTTTTACCAGAAAATAAACTCTGAATTTTCCATTTAATGTTTCCAATGTGCCTATTACGTATTGCGAACCATTTTTTTGTACACTTTTATGAGCAATGGTGTATGTTTTTACATTGTGTTTACTGAAAAAATTTTTTAAAATCATTTCGGCTTGTGCTTTACTGTAAACATCTTCTTTATCGATTACTTTTAAATCGATATTGTCAATAAAGTAAGTGGAAATGGTTTTGGGATTGCCAGAACGTATAGCTGAAGCAATATCTTCAATAATATCTGTGCTAAAAGCAAGAAAAAAAATTGAAACCACAGAAATAATGATAATTGAACGAGTTCTCATGTGTAAATTATTTCACTATTTTTAACAATAATTAAGCCATAAACATGCCTGTATATTAACTGAAATACCTTATACAAAAATATGTTTTTTTGATTAGTGTCATCTATTTTGTTTATAATTAGTATTAAAATTTTGCATTTATGAAAATTACTTTGATTTTGGTGGGTAAAACTGATGATAGCTATATAAGTGAAGGTTTTTCTGTTTTTGAAAAAAGAGTAAAGCACTATATCTCATTTGAAACAATTATTTTGCCAGCATTAAAAAACACAAAAGACTTAACTATTGAACAGCAGAAGCAAAAGGAAGGAGAA
>JAEUTT010000074.1 GCA_016787165.1 Bacteroidia bacterium
GTAGTTAAAAACTACAATATCGTTGTTTTTAACTTTTCCCAATCCTGGTAATCTGAAATAGGGTATTTTAAACCATTCTAAATATGATTTAGTGCTTTCGGTTAATGGCAATGTATGATGCGCAAAAGGAAATGATAATGGAGTGTTTGGAACCTTTGCGCCATAACTCATTTTGCTTACAAATAAATAATCTCCAACCATCATCGATTTTTCAAGTGATGATGTAGGAATAGTAAACGCTTCAATAAAAAATGTACGTATGACGGTAGCGGCAATTACAGCAAAAATAATAGCATCTGTCCACTCTCTAATGATTGATGGTTTTTTAGTGCTTAAATCTTCTGGTCCAACATAAGCTGTGTCCTTTTGAAATCCTAAGTACGGTAAGTATAAAAAACCTACGATAAAAGCAATGGCTTGTTCTTGTAAGCTACGTTTATTGAATGATTTAGCCATCAGCAAACACATGATACCAAACATTAAAAAATTAACACCAGGAGTGATGATTAAAAAAATCCACCACCAAGGTTTTTTAATAATTTTTAGCCAAACAATAAAGTTATACAATGGAATAAATGCTTTCCATCCTTGTTCGCCAGCCAAAGGAAATAGCTTGAATAGCCCAATAATTGTTGTAATAGAAAATAGAATGAGTAATAAATAAGAAATATCCATAGGTGTTTTTAAAAATTAAATTTCAATTATTTGATATAACGAAGGTCAACATTTTTATTGATTTGAAGCTGTTAAAATATGTGAATGAAAATTAAAAATTCATTAATTCATCCATTCCAAAAACACCTTTTTTATCTTTTACCCATTCAGCTGCAATTACAGCACCTAAAGCAAATCCTTTTCTGTTATGCGCTATGTGTGTAATGCTTATTTCATCAACTGCTGATGAATAGGTTACAGTATGAGTGCCAGGGACTTCATCGATTCGTTTAGAAATGATTCCAAGTTCGGTATTATTTTGGCTAAGGTTATTCACCCATTTTTGTTTACCTGCGTTATTTTCAATGATTTGATTCGCAAGTGAAATAGCTGTTCCGCTAGGAGCATCTAGTTTATGAACATGATGTATTTCTTCCATACTAACATTGTATTCGTTATAACCATTCATAAGCTTGGCTAACTGTTTATTCAATTGAAAAAATAAATTTACTCCTATGCTATAGTTGGAGGCATAGAACAAAGTTTGTTTCTGTTGCTCGCATTGTTGCTTTACTTCATTTAGTTTTTCTAACCAGCCAGTGGTACCAACTACTACGGGCACATTGGCTTCAAAGCATTTATAAATATTTTTTATTGCCGATTCGGGAGTGCTAAATTCTATTGCTACATCTGCTTTTTTTAATTCATCCGCAGAATATGAATTAGCATTATTAACATCCACTTTTAAAACAATTTGATGTCCTCTTGACAATGCAATTTGTTCTATTTCTTTTCCCATTTTTCCGTAACCAATCAATGCTATATTCATATTAATTTTAGAATTTAATTTTCAAACCTATTCCTGTAGTATAGTTGTTTTGTTGAGTTGTGTTAATGATTGTTGGATGAATATTAAACGTTAAATCATCGCTCACATCAAAAGTAAATAAATGTGCATCTACGGTAGCGTCTACAATGTTTAAAACATATAATGCAGCGGCACCAATAATGGATAAATCCCTATATCTTCTGTAATATTTTTGAAGTGTATTTAAATTATCATCGGTGTAAACACCAACATATATGTCTGTAGTAGATGGGTCACCATCTAATCTGTATTTATAAGCTGTTTTGTATCTATCGTATTTTATTTGATTGCTGTTTATTGCATACGCTAAGCCAGCAAATCCTACATAAATTACAGGTATTTTCCAATATTTTTTGTTGTAAGCTTGACCTAAACCAGGTAAAGCAGTAGAAAATAAAGCTGCTTTTTTAGGTGAGTGATTGATAGCTGGATTATTTTTTTTCTGAATAAGAGTATCACTTTTAGTTGAGGTAATTGAATCTTGAAATTGTGCTTTTGAATTAGCGGATATTAAAAGCAAAAAGGTTATTCCAATAATTAATTGAAATAACCTGTTTGAGTTACAGTGGTATTTATTTGAATTAAGCATCCAACAAATCCAAAATACGTTTTAAATCGTTATCGGATTTAAAAGGGATAAGAATTTTTCCTTTTCCTTTTTCATCTTTACTAATCACAACTTTTGCATTGAACACAGCTCTTAAATCGTCAACAATTTGTTTTTGTTCTAAGGTTAAAACGCCTTTTGTGTTATCTTTTGCATTTGTTTTTCCTTTTGAAGTAGGCAAGTCAGATTTAGCACCTCTTGCTATATCTTCTACATCACGTACTGACAAGTCGTTTAAAACAATTTGTTGGTAGATAGCAAGTTGTTTATCTGCATCTTCAATATTAATTAAAGCACGAGCATGCCCCATCGTAATATCGCCCTCTCTAATGCCTAATTGAATTTCAACAGGTAGTTTTAATAGTCTTAAATAATTGGTAATTGTAGAGCGTTGTTTGCTCACTTTTTGTGAAAGTTGTTCTTGGGTAAGACTACATTCATCAATTAAACGTTTGTAGCTAATTGCAACTTCAATAGCATCTAGGTTTTCGCGTTGAATATTTTCAACTAATGCCATTTCAAGCATTGCTTGATCATTAGCAATACGAATATATGCAGGAACGCTTGTTAAACCAGCAAGTTGAGATGCTCTGAAGCGTCTTTCTCCCGAAATAAGTTGGTATTTATCGTATCCTAATTTACGAACAGTAATGGGTTGAATGATGCCATGTTCTTTAATTGAACCCGCTAATTCATTCAATGCATCTTCATCAAACTGAGTTCTTGGTTGAAAAGGGTTTGTTTCAATTTTTGAAATTTCAATATTTGATACCGAGCCAACTACTTTTGCATCTCCTTCTAAGCGAGTATTTGTAATATCGGTATTTGCATTTTCCAACAATGCACTTAATCCTTTTCCTAATGCGTTTCTTTTTGTAGACATGTTTTTATTTTAATTTGATGAAAAAAGCCCTCACGAATATTGTTTGGGATTAATTTTCTTCTACGTTAATAATTTTTTCAGAATCATTTAGTCTTGTTAATCCATTTTTTTGCAAAATTTCACGCGCTAAATTCAAGTAGTTAATAGCTCCTTTTCCACTGGCATCATGCATAATAATACTTTGCCCGAAACTTGGTGCTTCCCCTAATTTTGTATTACGCTGAATAATTGTATCAAAAACCATTTGTTGAAAATGTGTTTTAACCTCTTCAACCACTTGATTGCTTAGGCGTAAACGCATATCGTACATTGTCAGTAAAATACCTTCTATTGCTAACTCTGTATTTAAGCGTGATTGAACAATT
>JAEUTT010000088.1 GCA_016787165.1 Bacteroidia bacterium
AAGGGCTTACCATCGGTAAGCCCTTTTTTATTTATTAAATTTAACATATGGAAACTAAACTAAAAATTGCCATTCAAAAGTCGGGACGACTGAACGAAGATTCTATCCGAATTTTAAAAGAAGCCGGTATAGAATTTAATAACGGATTAAATAAACTAAAAGCCGAAGCATATAACTTTCCATTGGAAGTGTTTTTTTTACGTGATGACGATATTCCTCAATATGTTGAAGATGGGATTGCAGATATAGGTATTGTGGGCGAAAATGTATTAATCGAAAAAAATAAGAAAGTTTCTATCGTTAACAAATTAGGTTTTGGCAAATGCCGATTATCCATTGCAATTCCAAAAAATGAAAAATATAAAAGCATTCAGGATTTAGAAGGTAAACGAATAGCAACAAGCTACTCCGTTATACTTTCTAAATTTTTAAAGAAAAATAAAATCAATGCAGAAATACATGAAATAAGTGGCTCCGTAGAAATAGCCCCAAGCATCGGTTTAGCAGATGCTATTTGTGACTTGGTTAGTTCCGGAAGCACACTTTTCACAAATGGTTTAAAAGAAGTAGAAGTAGTTTTAAAATCAGAGGCTGTATTGGTTTCAAACAATACTCTTTCAAAAAGCAAAGAGAACATTTTAGAAAAATTAATATTCAGAATAAATGCTGTAAAAAAAGCCAAGAACAACAAATACATTTTATTGAATGCTCCAAACAAAAATTTAGATGCTATCTGTAAAATATTACCAGGCATGAAAAGCCCAACCATATTACCTTTAGCTGATAAAAGATGGAGCTCCGTTCATAGTGTAGTAAATGAAAATGAATTTTGGGATATCATTGAAAAATTAAAAGCAAAAGGAGCAGAAGGTATTTTAGTTATACCTATAGAAAAAATGATTGTGTAAACAGTAATAACAAATAAAATGATTAAAACCATCAAATATCCAGAAAGAAGCACTTGGATTGAGCTTTTAAAGCGTCCGTCAATCGACAGCTTTTCATTGGAAGAAACAGTAAAGACTGTTTTAATGGAAGTTCGACAAAATGGCGACAAAGCCATACGAGTTTATACGAAACAATTTGATAAGGTAGATATTGAAAAAACTGAAGTGGATGCTAGTGAATTTATTCAAGCTGAAAAAAATATTTCAATTGAGTTAAAAAATGCAATACAATTAGCAAAAGCCAATATTGAAAAATTTCACTTTGCTCAAAAAGAAGAGAAAAAAGTAATTGAAACCACTACCGGTGTTAGCTGTTGGAGAAAATCAATTGCAATTCAAAAAGTTGGATTATACATTCCTGGTGGCTCTGCCCCACTCTTTTCAACAATTCTAATGTTAGGAGTTCCAGCAAAAATTGCAGGCTGTAGTGAAATTATTTTATGCACTCCACCAGATAAAAACGGGAAAATCAATGATGCTATTTTATACACTGCTAAATTAGTGGGCATCACCAAAGTATTCAAAGTAGGAGGTGTACAAGCTATTGCTGCAATGGCTTATGGTACGGAAACGATTCCAAAAACAGACAAAATATTTGGACCAGGAAATCAATATGTAACCAATGCCAAACAACTCGTTAACAAATCAGGAACTGCAATTGATATGCCAGCCGGACCATCGGAAGTTGCAATTATTGCAGATGAAACATGCAATCCAGCTTTTGTTGCTGCCGATTTATTATCACAAGCAGAACATGGTGCCGACTCACAAGTGATTTTAGTTTCAACATCAGAAGCAATAATTGAGAGGGTTAATATTGAATTACTACAACAACTAACACAACTCCCAAGAAAAGAACTAGCACAAAAAGCGTTAGAAAACAGCAAAGCTATTTTAGTAAAAACTATTGAAGAAGGAATTGATTTGTTAAACGAATATGCACCAGAACATTTAATTATTGCCTGCAAAAATGAAGAACAAATAGGAGAACTTGTTCTAAATGCAGGCTCCGTATTTCTAGGAAACTATTCATGTGAAAGTGCTGGCGATTATGCGTCAGGCACAAATCATACATTACCAACAAATGGTTATGCAAAAGCATATAGTGGAGTTTCCTTAGATAGTTTTGTAAAAAAAATAACCTTTCAAAAACTAACAAAAGAAGGCATCAAAAACATTGGCAATGCCATTGAATTAATGGCAGCAGCGGAAGGTTTGGATGCACACAAAAATGCAGTAACTTTAAGATTAAATTCAATAAATACTATTTGATTATGGCTTTTGATTTAGATAAAATAACAAGAGAAAACATTAAAAAACTTGTTCCTTATTCCTCAGCAAGAGATGAATACAAAGGAAAAGAAGGAATATTTTTAGATGCCAATGAAAATTCATTTGGAGCACCAATAGTAATAGGAAATAAATACGATGCAAATTTGAATCGATACCCTGATCCAATGCAATTGCAAGTAAAAGAAAAGCTAAGCAAAATAAAAGGCCTGCCGATGCAAAATATTTTTCTTGGAAATGGAAGTGATGAAGCAATTGATATTTTATTCCGTGCCTTTTGCAATCCAGGGAAAGACAATATTATTGTTTGTCCTCCTACCTATGGGATGTATGAAGTATCAGCAAACATCAACGATGTTGCAGTAAACAAAATCCCACTAACAAAAGATGATTTTCAATTAGACTTGGATTCAATTTTAAATGCAATCAATTCGCAAACAAAATTGATTTTTATCTGCTGCCCGAACAACCCAACAGGAAATGCTGTTTCATGGAGTTCAGTAAAAACAATACTAGAAAATTTTAATGGAATTGTGGTAATGGATGAAGCCTATATCAACTTTGCAAGCTATAGAAGTCTAATTCCAGAATTACTAAACTATCCTAACTTGGTTGTTTTACAAACACTTTCCAAAGCATGGGGATTGGCAGGGTTGAGAATAGGAATGGCATTCGCATCCGAACCAATTATTGATCTTTTCAATAAAATAAAACCACCTTACAACATCAATGTTGTTTCTCAACAAATTGCACTAGATGCCTTAAATAATATTGAAAAAATAAACATCTGGATAAAAGAAATTGTAGCAGAGCGCCAGAAGTTAAAAACAGAAATCGAAAAACTACCTTTTGTTCTAAAGGTCTATCCAAGTGAAGCCAATTTTCTTTTAGTAAAAACAATCGATGCAAATAAAGTATATCACTTCCTAGAATTAAAAGAAATCATAGTTCGAAATAGAAATTCGGTAATACTGTGCGAAGGTTGTATCCGAATTACAATTGGAACGCAACAAGAAAATTTGGAATTAATACAGAAATTAAAAGAATATGAAAACAATTAACACAACTCCCTCTCCTTTGGAGAGGGCTGGGGAGAGGTCAAAAGTATTATTCATCGACAGAGATGGTACAATTATCTGGGAGCCACCAGATACTTTTCAAATAGATAGCTTCGACAAGCTAAAATTTTTACCAGGTGTAATAACATGGCTAGGAAAAATCGCAAGGGAACTCGATTACGAATTTGTAATGGTAACAAATCAAGATGGCTTAGGGACTGAGAGTTATCCAGAACATACATTTTGGCCTGTACACAATTTTATGATGCAAACATTAGAAAGTGAAGGAATAAAATTCTCGGAAGTGTGTATTGATAAATCGTTTGAGTACGAAAACAAATCCACACGCAAACCTAATACAGGCTTGCTAACAAAATTTTTATCGGGCTCATACGATTTAGAAAATTCATTTGTAATTGGCGACCGTTTAACAGATATTAAGTTGGCAAAAAACTTAGGAGCGAAATCAATTTTAATAAAAAATTATGACAAAACAGAAGGTTGGGAGAATGAAATCACTTTAGTAGTTGAAAAATGGGAAGAAATTTACAAGTACTTAAAACTGCCAGAAAGAAAAGCTAGTCATACTAGAAACACAAACGAAACAAAAATTTCGATAGAAATAAATTTGGATGGCAAAGGAGATTCAAGCATCTCAACAGGTATTCCATTTTTTGACCACATGTTGGAACAAATAGCTAAACATGGTTCAATTGATTTAAATATAAATGCTAAAGGCGATTTACATATTGATGAACATCATACGATTGAAGATATAGGAATTGCTTTAGGTGAAGCCTTTTTAAAAGCATTGTCAAATAAAAAGGGAATTGAGCGATATGGCTTTTTACTTCCAATGGATGATTGTTTAGCACAAATTGCAATTGATTTCGGAGGAAGAAGTTGGATTGTATGGGATGCTGAATTCAAAAGAGAAAAAATAGGAGAAATGCCAACAGAAATGTTCTTTCACTTTTTTAAATCATTTAGTGATGCTGCAAAATGCAATTTGAATATCAAAGCAGAAGGACAAAATGAGCACCATAAAATAGAAGCAATCTTCAAAGCATTTGCAAAAGCAATTAAAATGGCAATTAAAAGAGATTCGAACAACATGAATTTACCAAGCACAAAAGGAATATTGTAATGAAAGTTGCCATCATAAAATACAATGCAGGAAATGTTCAATCTGTTTTATTTGCACTTGAGCGAATTGGTGTAAATGCCATTTTATCTGACAATGCAGATGAAATACAGTCGGCCGATAAAATTATCTTTCCGGGTGTAGGCGAAGCAAGCTCTGCAATGAACTATTTACGGAATAACAATCTTGATTCATTAATTGTGTCGCTAAAACAACCAACATTAGGAATTTGTTTAGGGATGCAACTCATGTGCAAGTATTCAGATGAAGGCAATACAAACTGTTTAGGCATTTTTAATTCGAGTGTAAAAAAATTCGATTTTGAAAGGCAACAAGGGAATATACTCAAAGTTCCACAAATAGGCTGGAATACAATTTACAATCTAAATTCTAACCTCTTTAAATCGATTAAGGAAAATGAATACATGTATTTTGTGCACAGTTATTATGTAGAAAAATCAGAGGACATGATTGCTACAACAAATTATGGAATTGAGTACAGCTCTGCATTACAAAAAAATAATTTTTATGCTGTCCAATTTCATCCAGAAAAGTCGAGTGATGCAGGACAACAGATTATGCAAAATTTTATAGCGCTTTAATCATGACGAACAACTTATCATTTGAAATCATTCCTGCAATTGACCTAATAGATGGCAAATGCGTTCGTCTGTCGCAAGGAGATTATGCACAGAAAATAATTTACAACGAACAACCGTTAGAAGTTGCAAAAATGTTTGAAGAAATTGGAATTAAACGTTTGCATTTAGTTGACCTAGATGGCGCTAAAAAAGGAGCTGTTGTAAATCAAAAAGTACTCGAAACAATTGCTTCAAAAACAAAGCTAACAATTGATTTTGGTGGCGGAATAAAAACAAATGAAAGTATTCAATCTGTATTTGAAGCAGGTGCACACATGGCAACACTTGGAAGTATTGCCGTGAAAAATAAATCACTTTTTTTTTCATGGATAAAAAAATATGGTGCAAATAAAATAATGTTAGGTGCCGATGTGAAAGATGAAAAAATTGCTGTTGGAGGCTGGTTGGAAAGCACAGACATTTCAATTATTGATTTTATACAAGAAAACTTATCAAATGGAATTGAAAACATTTTTTGTACCGACATTTCAAAAGATGGATTATTGCAAGGACCTGGAATTGAATTGTATAAAAAAATAATAAGCCATTTCCCTTCAATTCAACTAATTGCAAGTGGTGGTGTTTCTAACATAAAAGACTTAAATGAATTAAAAGCAACAGGATGCACTGGTGTTATAATTGGAAAAGCCATTTACGAAGGACGAATTACAATTAAAGAATTAAAAACATTTTTAGAATGCTAACCAAACGAATCATTCCTTGTCTAGATATAAAAGACGGCAGGACGGTAAAAGGAATAAACTTTGAGAATATTCGCGATGCAGGTGATCCTGTTGAGCTTGCTATCGAATATGCAAAACAAGGAGCAGATGAACTTGTTTTTTTAGACATCACTGCAACGAACGAAAAAAGAAAAACCTTTTCAGAATTAGTGACTCGAATTGCGAAACATATTAACATTCCTTTTACTGTTGGTGGAGGAATTAGCACTGTAGAAGATGTATCGTTATTACTAAAAGCAGGAGCAGATAAAATTTCAGTAAACACCTCTGCTTACAGGAATCCACAATTAATAAATGATTTAGCAAATCAATTTGGTAGCCAATGCATTGTATTAGCAATTGATACAAAATTTGAAAACAATGATTGGTTTGTTTACTTGAATGGTGGAAAAGTTAAAACAGAAACAAAAACCATTGACTGGGCTTTACAAGGAGTAGAATTGGGGGCAGGAGAAATACTCCTAACTTCTATGAATAATGATGGAACAAAAAATGGATTTGCAAATGACATAATAAAATTAATATCAGAATCAGTAAATGTTCCTGTAATAGCGAGTGGTGGGGCAGGAACAATGCAACATTTTGAAAAAACATTTATTGAGGGGAAAGCAGATGCAGCATTAGCAGCAAGTGTTTTTCACTTTAAAGAGATTGAAATAAAAAAATTAAAAAAATACTTATCAAAACAAAATATATCTGTACGAATATGAAACCTAACTTCACGAAGTCAAATAATGAATTAATTCCAGTAATTATTCAAGATAGCAATACAAACATTGTTTTAATGCTTGGCTATATGAATGATGAAGCATTTGAAAAAACAAATACAGAAAAGCGAGTAACATTTTTTTCACGCTCAAAAAACAGATTATGGACTAAAGGAGAAGAAAGTGGTCATTTTTTAGATGTTCAAGAAATTAAACTCGATTGCGACCAAGATACACTTCTTATTAAAGTAAAACCTACAGGTCCAACTTGCCACACTGGTTCAGATACTTGTTTTAATGAAAAAAATGAGCCGACTGATTTTTTAAAAAAATTAGAGCAAATAATAGAAAACAGAAAAAATAAGCCATCTGAAAATTCTTATACATCTTCCTTGTTTGCAAAAGGCATCAATAAAATTGCGCAAAAGGTTGGAGAAGAGGCTGTTGAATTAGTCATTGAAGCCAAAGATTCGAATGAAGAACTCTTTAAAAATGAGGCTGCCGACCTAATTTTTCACTATTTAGTGCTCCTTTCAGCCAAAGGCTACGGTATCAAGGACATAGAAAAAGTTCTTAAAGAAAGGCAAGCTAATTCCTAAAAAAAAAATGAGATGAAAAATTAACATAAAAATATCCTTTTTGTCATATTTTTTTGTAATATTGAGCTATAATTTAACTAAATAAAGCTATTTTAGGTAGTGCTATAAAATTTTTATGGATTTAAATAAGGTCGGATCCGTTGAAGAATCAATTTTTACTGCAAGAGTAAATAGCATAAAAGCTGGTTATTCGGGAGATGACAAAAAAATATTAGTATCCCATGTTGGTGAACTTGACCAAGATAAGGTTAACACCATTTCATCTCTGGTGGAAACTCAAATGGAAAATTTGGGTGTAAGTAAAAGTGCAGTAAAAAAAATATTCAATATTGTTATTGAAACCCTTCAAAACATTTGCTTACATGGAGAGAAGGATAATAATGGATATCAAATGACCTACTTTATCATCGGAAAAAATCAAAATGAATTTACCATTTTTTCAGGAAACATTATCACCAACATTGGTGCTGAAAAATTAAATATTCGTTTGAATAATATTAAGTCATTAAGTGATGTTGAACTGAAAAAACAATACATGGAAGTATTGTCGAATGGAGAACTTTCTGCAAAAGGTGGGGCTGGTTTAGGATTTTTAACTATTGCTTTAAAATCAGGAAACAATATGGATTTTGAATTTGAAGCTTTAAATAAAGAGTACACATTATTTACATTACAATCAAAAGTGTTAGGATAAAAATGAAACGATTAGAGATAAAAGAAACTAACAATACTCCAAATGTACTATTTGATACAGAAAAAAACATTTTTGTTATCGATGGTAAATCGTTTCCTGAGGACAGTAAAGAATTTTACAGACCAATTATAGAATATTTTGAATCATTAAAAGGTGAAAGGTTGAATGAGGTTATTCTTTCTATAAATCTATTTTATTTGAGTTCTTCTTCTATTATTTCTGTTAAACAGATGTTAATTAAACTTTCTGAATTAGTTGAAAATGGAGTAAAGGTGAAAATAATTTGGAGTCATGATGATGATGATGATGACATCAAAAAAACAGGAGAAGATTATCAGAAAATAACCAACTTACCATTTGAATTTAAAGTGAACTAAAAAAATGCACATTAAAAAAAAAGCCGAAAATAAATTTCGGCTCTTTTTTTATACATCTATTTTCGCATATTTTGCGTTCTTCTCTATAAACTCTCTTCGAGGTGGAACCTCATCGCCCATTAACATTGAAAATATCCTATCAGCTTCAGCTGCACTATCAATCGTAACTTGGCGCAATGTTCTGAAATCAGGATTCATTGTTGTTTGCCACAATTGTTCTGCATTCATCTCTCCAAGACCTTTATAACGTTGAATACCTACCGTACTTTCTTTTCCTTCGCCACCAGCTAATTCTCTTACATGTGCGGCTCTTTCTTCTTCTGTCCAGCAATATCTTTGCTCTTTCCCTTTTTTAACTAAGTACAAAGGTGGAGTTGCAATATAAATATGTCCACGTTCAATTAATTCTTTCATATGACGGAAAAAGAATGTTAAAATTAACGTAGTAATGTGACTACCATCTACATCGGCATCACACATGATAACTACTTTATGATAACGTAATTTTTCGATATTTAAAGCTCTCTCATCTTCACTGGTTCCTCTAAAAACACCAAGAGCGGTAAAAATATTTTTAATCTCTTCGTTATCGTATATTTTGTACTCCATTGCTTTTTCCACATTCAAAATTTTACCACGCAATGGTAAAATTGCTTGAAAAGCGCGATTACGTCCTTGTTTTGCTGTTCCACCCGCAGAATCACCCTCAACTAAATAAATTTCACATTTTGAAGGATCGCTATCTGAACAATCGGATAATTTACCAGGTAAGCCTGTTCCAGTTAAAACATTTTTACGCTGAACCATTTCACGTGCTTTTCGTGCAGCATGTCTTGCTGTTGCGGCAAGAATAACCTTTTCAACTATTTGGCGAGCTTGTTTTGGATGCTCCTCTAAATAATTGTTTAGCATTTCGCTCACAGCAATATCAACCGCACCCATCACCTCATTGTTCCCTAATTTGGTTTTTGTTTGCCCTTCAAACTGGGGCTCCTGAACCTTCACAGAAATAACCGCAGTTAAACCTTCACGAAAATCATCACCGTTAATCTCTAATTTAACCTTTGCCAACAAACCTGATTTTTCTGCGTAGGTTTTTAAAGTGCGTGTTAAACCTCTTCTAAAACCAGCCAAATGTGTTCCACCTTCATGGGTATTGATATTATTTACATAGGTATGCAAGTTTTCAGAGTATGAAGTATTGTACATCATAGCAACTTCAACAGGAATGCCATTTTTTTCGCCTTCCATATAGATAACATCTTCAATCAGTCGTTCACGGGTTGCATCTAAGTATTCAACAAATTCCTTTAATCCACCGTTTGAAAAGAAAACCTCAGACAAGGGATTTCCTTGTTCATCTTTCTCGCGCATATCCGTTAGGGTAATGCTTATTCCTTTATTCAAATAAGCTAATTCGCGCATACGAGCCGAAAGAATATCATAATGATAAACTGTGGTTGTAAATATGCTTGCATCTGGCTGAAAAGTAACAATAGTACCTCTATAATCAGTTTTACCAACCTCTTTTACTGGGTACAATGGCTTTCCTATATTGTATTCTTGAATATATTCCGTTCCATTTCGGTGCACGTTTACAGTTAAATGAGTCGATAATGCATTTACACAACTAACCCCTACTCCATGTAGACCTCCAGAAACTTTATAAGAATCCTTGTCGAATTTCCCTCCCGCATGCAAAACAGTCATTACTACCTCTAAAGCGGATTTTTTCTCTTTCGGATGCATATCAGTAGGAATTCCACGACCATCATCTTTTACAGTGATTGAGTTACCCTCATTAATGGTAACAAATATATTTTTACAATGACCGGCTAGGGCCTCATCAATAGAGTTATCTACAACTTCATACACCAAATGGTGTAATCCCTTGTTACCAATATCTCCAATATACATTGCGGGGCGCTTACGCACCGCTTCTAACCCTTCTAGTACCTGAATACTATCAGCTGAATATTCAGATGATTTTTGCGCTTGTTCGTTTACTGTTTCTTCCATAATATTTCTAATAAAATTTCCTATTTTTTTAAAGGCTAACAAATATAGCTTTTTAGCCCATAAATAGAGGTATACAAAGCAACAAAGAAGCAGTTATTTATTAACATTTAGTTAATAAGTTTTAATCCAAAAATTTGTCTATTTTTAGATAAATTATAGTATAAAAACAAGATGGAAATTGAGTTTATTTTATATGTTAAAAATCAGCAAAGAAGTTGCGATTTTTACACTACACTTTTAGCTTGTAAACCAAGCTTACATGTACCAGGCATGACAGAGTTCACAT
>JAEUTT010000148.1 GCA_016787165.1 Bacteroidia bacterium
AATTTACAGTAAATGCAATTAATAAATTTAAAACAAAATAAAATTTTGGAGTTCTATCTTGTCAGAACTACAAATTGAACTACAATTTACCTCATGTACAAACTTATCATCAAACCTATATTTTTTTTGTTTCAACCTGAAACAATACATCACATTGTTTTCAAAATATTAAAAATAATCAATACGATACCAGGTGTTTCCGCTATTACCAAAGCATGTTATGTTATCAATGATCAGAAACTTGAACGTAAACTTTTCGGACTCACCTTTCCTAACCCTGTTGGCTTAGCTGCCGGATTTGATAAGGATGCAAAGTTATACGAAGAACTAGGTAATTACGGATTTGGATTTATTGAAATAGGTACCCTCACACCCAAAGCTCAACCCGGAAACGAACAACCACGAATGTTTCGTTTACCTCAAGATGAAGCATTGATTAATCGAATGGGGTTTAATAATGGTGGAGTTGAAGCTGCAGTAGAACGATTAAAAAACAGGAAAACGAATTTAATTATTGGTGGCAATATTGGTAAAAACAAAATTACTACCAACGAAGAAGCAGTAAGCGATTATGAAAAATGTTTTGAATCATTATTTGATTATGTTGATTATTTTGTTGTAAATGTTAGTTCACCCAATACTCCAAACTTACGAGCCTTGCAAGACAAGGAACCACTCACCAAATTATTAATGCGTATAAAAGAATTAAATGCTGCAAAAAAATCACCTAAGCCTATTCTTTTAAAAATTGCACCCGATTTAACAAACGAACAATTAAACGATATTATTGACATTGTTAAAGAAACAAAAATTGATGGCGTTATTGCCACCAACACAACTATATCAAGAGAACAACTGCACACACCTACTCAACAGCTTGATAACATTGGCGCAGGAGGCTTAAGTGGAAAACCATTAAGCAAACGTTCTTTAGAAGTTGTAAGTTATTTATCAGAAAAATCAAATAAAGCATTTCCAATAATTGGTGTAGGTGGAATTCATACCGCTAATGATGCTATCAATATGCTCAATGCAGGTGCTAGCTTAATACAAGTATACACTGGATTTATATATGAAGGACCTGGAATTGTAAAACAAATTAATAAAGGTATTTTAAAACAAATAGCATGAAACTAATTGAATGTCCGAGAGATGCCATGCAAGGCATTCACGATTTTATTGAAACAGATAAAAAAGTAGAATATATTAATGCAATTCTTAAATGCGGATTTGATACTGTTGACTTTGGAAGTTTCGTTTCCCCAAAAGCAATTCCTCAAATGCGTGATACTGCAGTTGTTTTAGATCGATTGGATTTAAGTTCTACATCTTCAAAATTATTGGCTATTGTTGCCAATGCGCGTGGAGCACAAGATGCTGTTGAATTTGAAGAAATAACATACTTAGGATTCCCATTTTCTATCTCCGAAACATTTCAGCAACGCAATACCAACTCTACCATTGCTGAATCATTAACACGCGTTGAAGAAATTCAGGATTTATGCAATAGAAATAAAAAACAATTGGTTGTATACATTTCAATGGCATTTGGTAATCCTTACAATGATGAATGGAGTGCTGAAATAGCAATTAACTGGACAAAACGACTTGCACAAATGGGTATTAAAATAATTGCATTAAGTGATACTGTTGGTGTTTCAAATCCTACTAATATTCAACAATTGTTTTCAAAATTAATCCCTGAATTCCCCGGTATTGAAATTGGCGCCCATTTACACACTACTCCCGATACTTGGAAAGAAAAAGTACATGCTGCTTATACCAGTGGATGCAGAAGATTTGATAGTGCAATAAAAGGTTATGGCGGCTGTCCAATGGCTACCGATAAATTAACCGGAAATATGCCTACCGAAAAAATATTAAGCTATTTAAAAGAAAATGAAATATATTCTGGTGTAGATGAAATTTCATTTGCTTATGCTATGCAAGTTGCCGGACAAACATTTCCTATACACTAATGGACAAATTTCAAAAACTCGTTAACAATTCTTTTTTGTTCCGACTATTTTTAGTTGCCAAACTTCCTATGGCATTTATTGCAGGAATTAGAGTAAACGAACTAACAAATGAAAAAGCAATTGTAAGAATTAAATACAAATGGTTAACTCAAAATCCTTTTAAATCAATGTATTTTGCTTGTCAAGCAATGGCTGCCGAAATGAGTACTGGGTTATTAGTTATGAATTATACCTATCAATCAAATCCAACTGTTTCAATGCTAATTGTAAAAAACAAAGCAGAGTATTATAAAAAAGCGACAGGTAAAATTACATTTACTTGTAATGACGGAAATCATATTGCCGAAATTATTGAAAAATGTAAACATTCAGGCGAAGGCATTAGTATAGATCTAAAATCAATTGGCATAGATGAAACGGGCGATAAAGTATCCGAATTTACTTTTACGTGGTCGTTGAAAGCTAAATTAAAATAGTTTTTAACAGCCAGTTTTTAAAAAATTAACAAACAAATAGGCATTTTAATGCTTACCTTCGTAAATAATCAATAAATCAAATTTAATGCAACGAGTAAGTTTTAACAACAAAAACAGTGTGTTTTTTACAGCGCTAAAAGAAAAAGTAGACAGTTATTTTAAATCGAATAATATAAAAGAAACCGGAAATTTTAAATTATATCTTAAAACCATATTGCTTTCTATTTCTGCAATCGGCCTTTATGTAATACTTGTATTTTTTACACCTCCTGTTTTAATCTCTTTATTATTGTGTGCTTTGTTAGGTTTAAACTTTGCTGCAATTGGCTTTAATACCATGCACGATGGTGCGCATGGAAGTTTTTCTACTAAAACATGGGTAAACGAATTAATGGGATACTCATTAAATGCAATGGGCGGAAGTGTTTATTTATGGAAATACAAACACAATGTGAACCACCATTCATTTACAAACATTGAAGGTATGGATGATGATATTGACATTAAACCTTTTATCAGAGTACATTCTGATCAAAAAAAATATTGGTACCACCGTTTTCAACATATTTATTGGGTTGGTTTATATGGCTTAACATATTTGTTATGGATTTTTGTTCAGGATTTTCAAAAATATTTTACAGGAAAAATTGGTGATTTGCCTTTCCGTAAAATGGATGTGAAAGAACATATTATTTTTTGGGTAAGTAAAATCCTTTACATTGCTGCATTTATTGTTCTTCCAATATTCATGGTTGGCTTTGTTCAAACGCTTATCGGTTATTTAGTTACTGCTTTAATATGCGGTTTTGTAATTGCCGTTGTTTTTCAGTTGGCACATGTTGTAAAAGAAGCAGCTTTTGAAACACCAACAACCGAAAATTATAAAATTGAAAACGAATGGGCCGTTCATCAAGTTCAAACAACAGCAAATTTTGCAACTAAAAGCAAGATTGTTTCTTGGTTCACTGGTGGATTAAACTTTCAGGTAGAACATCACTTATTCCCAAGAATAAGTCATATTCATTATCCTAAAATCAATCAATTTGTTAGAGAAACCTGCGAACAGTTTCAAATCAATTATTTAGAATTTCCTACAGTAATGGCTGCAGTTAAATCACACGTAGTGCATTTAAAACATGTAGGTCAGCACTAAAACTATAACTCATTTAAGTTAAAGGTATCTTTCAGACGGATACCTTTTTCTGTATTTTGTAGTGTGCAACATTCGTTTACAGAATCGTGCTCTAAAAAAAGAACATATTCATTTTCAGTTGCCTCATTCAAAAATTTCTCTTTTTCTGTAAGTGTAAGCAATGGTCGTGTATCGTAACCCATTACATAAGGTAAAGGGATATGTCCTACTGAAGGAAGCAAATCAGCCATAAAAGCAATCTTTTTCCCTTTGTAATTAATCAATGGAATCATCATTGCATCGGTATGCCCGCGCATATATGAGATAGAAATATTTTCGCCAAGCTGTTTAGAATGTTCTCCATCAATAAATTTGAGCTGTCCGCTTTCCTGAATAGGTAAAATATTTTCTTTTAAAAAGCTCGCCTTTTCTCTTGCATTGGGCTTTGTTGCCCACTCCCAATGTTCATGATTGCTCCAATAAGTTGCATTTTTAAATACCGTTTCAAATCCTGTTTTAGCAGCATTATATTTTATGCTTCCTCCGCAGTGATCAAAATGCAAATGCGTTAAAAACATATCAGTAATATCATCTGATGAAAAGCCAGCCTTTTTAAGCGAAGATTGTAATGTTTCATTACCGCTTAAATAGTAGTGAGAGAAAAATTTTGCATCTTGCTTATCCCCTATTCCATTATCAATTAAAATCAACCTATTTCCATCTTCTATAAGCAAACAACGCATACTCCAATTACACATATTATTATCATCAGCAGGATTTGTTTTGCTCCACAATGTTTTAGGCACAACACCAAACATAGCGCCACCATCCAATTTAAAATTCCCTGTATTAATTACATGTAGTTTCATAGCAACTATTTTTTATTCTATTTTATCACCAAATTTAATGGCACAACCTTTATATTCATTTCCATTAAGCATAACACTTACTGCATAGTTATACATTCGCTCACTCATACCATCACTGCATTTTTGGGTATGTATAGTTACTTTAATTTCATTTTTATTAGTGTTAGCTGTATAAACAAAGGAATTATTCTTTTCAATAGATTGTACATAATCAAAATGAATAAGTTCCTGCTCCATTGGGTTATAAAAATCAATCAAATTTTCGTTTTTTGAAATTTGCACTTGCCAAAAAGGTTCATTTCCTAAACACCAGAAATCATAAGGCAAGCAGGTATTTCTAAAGTTTTTGGGCTCAATAGTAATTACTTCGCTAATAATTAAATTATTCGCATCAATTTTTCCTTTCGCATGAACAACTAAATTTGCTTTGTTTTTACCTTCCACAATCAACTCTTTTGATAACAACTCAAGTTTACCTGATTCATCAACAATTGAATAAATAGCTGCATCACAAGTCTTGATTTTATTTTCTGCTATTAAATAAATTCCGGAATACTCATTCATTACGCTTTTTGTAGATCCATTAATAGAGTCGAAAGTTTTACTCGCTTCATTATTAACTTTAGGGTTATCGCAAGACACTATACATACATAAATTACTATAAGTGTTATTATTTTTTGCATAACTGTACCTCCTAATGGAGGTTAAAGATAAAGTAAAAATCATAAATAATTAAACGTTTTTTTTAAGAACTAGGCACTTAAACTAAATACTTGTAATAAGATAAAAAAGTCAAATTATTTGCTATTTTTGGATGACAATACCACAACAATGGAAAATCAAGTAAAACGAATTTTATTTTCGCTCTTCTTATTTATAAATTCTGCTCTTTTTTCGCAAACATTAAGTCCTCAAACATTTATAATAGATGGCTTGGTATATGGATACAATTATAATCCACAAAAAAAGATTTTACAAAAAAGCAAACAGCTAAAAATTGAAGGAGTATTAGATGCAGTTTCATTGAATGTTATCGACAACGGAAAAGTTATAAGCACCAAAAAGACAAATGCAAATGGCTTGTTTTCATTAAAATTAAAGATGGGAACCATTTATACCATCGAGCTATCAAAAACTGGTTACGGAACAATTACTTTTTTAATTGACTTAAAAGCAGTACCAACTGAAGTTTCGGATAAAGGATTTTATTTTAGCGGTGCCGAATTAATTTTAAATGCTTTTCAATCAAAAGATTTAGAAGAAACGAATCTTCCTTTCGGAAAGTTATTTTTTAATGCTAAAACAAAAACACTTGATTTTAAAGCTCAAGTAGAAAGCTCAAGAATCAAAAAAGAGTATTTTAGTAATCCTATTTCGTTAATGATTCGGTCGGTGGAAAAAAACAAAAATAGAACTCCCCCCGCAGTAACTGAAAATAGTGTTAAAGAAGAAAAAGTAGCAACCCAAAAGCAACAATTACCAACTTCAGAAAATCAAAATGTAACAACAGTTATAAAATACCCACCACCTTATGACTCAATAGCGAATTCGATTTTTTTACTAAAGAAGAACTTAAGAGAAAATTTTAGTGATAATCCTGAAAATGATATTCATACCATTGAAGAAAAAATAGCAACGATTAAAGAAGATTTGGAAAGAAAAAAAATGAATCTTCATTCTTCGGCAGACAGCTTATCATTTATAAGCGAGTTGAATTTATTGAATGAATTAGAAGCTGAATTAGAAGGAGCAAAAAAAACAATTTCAATCCAAAAAGAAAAAATAACTACTCAAAAGCAATTACTACTACTTGCTATTGTATGTATTCTTTTGCTATCCATTTTATTATTCGTCATTTACCGGTTTAATAAAGAAAAAAAGAAAACCTATATTTTGCTAAAAAACAAGAACAAAAAAATAACCGACAGTATAAATTATGCATTAAGAATTCAAGAATCTATACTACCATCGGATGCAGAAATAAAAAAATATTTACCCAACTCATTTGTATACTTTAAACCAAAAGATACTGTAAGTGGTGATTTTTATTGGCTTTCAAACATTAACAACAAAACTATCGTTGCTTGTGTTGATTGTACTGGTCATGGAGTTCCTGGTGCATTTATGTCACTAATTGGCAACACACTTTTAAATGAAATAGTAAATGAGAAAGAGATTATAAGTGCCTCATTAATTTTAAAAAATCTTCACTTGCAGCTTTTAAAAGTATTAAATAAAAACACTGAAAAAACACAAAGTAAAGATGGGATGGAAATGTCGATTTGTGTTATTGACAAAGCAAAAAATGAAATTGACTATGCAGGGGCAATGAATCCAATTTACATAGTAAAAAATAATTTAATAGAAGTTATAAAACCAAACGTACGAGGAATTGGTGGGGATATTAACCAAGGACAGGAAGTGGAATATACTAGCCAACAAATTTCAATTGAAAAAAACATGTGCGTATATATGTTTACAGATGGTTATATGGATCAATTTGGAGGCCCGGAAAACAAAAAATTCAATATTTCAAATTTCAAGAAAATGCTATTGGAAATGCAAGAAATGGATATGGTTAAACAACAAGAATACGTGCATAAAAAAATAGCTGAATGGCAAGGTGACTATAAGCAAATAGATGATATGCTTGTGATGGGAATAAAATTTTAAACTAACAAGCTTTTAATTCAAAAGGCACATTAGCTATCATCGATTGAAACTCCAAACCTTTTATTTCCATTAAATCGTCATCAGTGTCATAGCACCAAACTATTTTGGCATCTTTACCAACGTTAACCAATCTTTCAAAAACAGACATTATTTCCAACAACTGCTTTACAGAACTTGAGTTAAAATAATCCAATGAGATTACTAACACTGAGGAGGCGGAAGGATTTTGAGAGTATGTTTCTAACCACTTTATAATTGGAGCGTAAAATGCGAAAGCATCTTCGGGCAATGATCTACCAGATAAACGAAACTCATTGGCTTGAACATCAAAATAAACCTCCGGAGTATCTTCTGTTGCTGCTAATTTTAAAATATCCGTCATTTTGTTATACCTCTATGCTTAATGAATAAAAAGTAAGTGTTTCATCCAAATCATTAAATGAATAGTTAAGGTTTCCACTACCGTATTTGCACAACTCTATCAAACCTATACCTGCATTACTGTTTTTA
>JAEUTT010000150.1 GCA_016787165.1 Bacteroidia bacterium
GAAAAGTCAGTTGGTTTGAGTTCTGAAACTGCCGTAATTTGATCGGCCATTTTATCAATAGCATTGTCGGCAAAAAAGAAGTTAATAGACATCATCATGTCAAAAATAACAGAATCAGGAATTAAAAAGTGTACTGCACTACCAAATGATTCAATTTTTACTTGACCAAAATCTCCTCCTAAATCAATTTTACCTTCACCATATATTTTACACTGGTTGGTATTTAAGCTTAAATAATTTCCTGGCAAGGAGCGTTCCACTAGCTTTTCTTTGTTTGAAATACGGTACTCTCGTGAACTTTTATCAAAGAATAAAAAACCATCGGCAGGTAATACATAAGGATCGTTATTTGACTCCTTACCGGATAAAAATGCGGTATAAAAATGCGTAGAGTCGGTAGTCACCATCATACTGGAAGCAATTGGTTTTCCGAACTCATTTTTAAGTTCTTTATCAACTGGAATGTAAATGTTATTTGGGTTAATTTCCGATTCAAACTTAAACCATGATTTAGGCAGTTTTGCACAATCATGAGAAATGCGTGCAGTACCATCAAATACCAGATATTGATTAATAGCTTTTAGTTTAACCATTCCTTTATATTCAAAGTTAGGGCTTAAGCGAAATTTCGCAGAGTCGGGGATGGCTGTTTCGGCATAGGTTTGAAAAGTGGTATCTACACTTACATTGCTAAAGTAAAATGTTTGTTTGGTTTTTAATTCATCTACATAATCATAAAATCCAGAACCTGCATAGCTTTTTCGTGCAAATACATTTACAGTACAGTTGTATAAGTTATGGTATTTTGTTACAGCATTAGCAACAATTCCGGCATTTGTAAATGTTCTCATTAATGCATCTTTTTCAATAATTACATCGCCTTTGTCAGGATAAATACGAGCGTCAGCTCCATTAATGTATTTAACTTCTTTGGCTGTGATGATGTATTTTTTTAAATCGTACTTTGCAGCAGGTGATTGAAAACGTAATGAATCTTGTTTGGGGTGAACAGATATAAATTCAGGGCCTACTAAATCTAAATCTTCGTTTGCTGCTTTTTTTACAGCATTTTTACTTGCTCCAAGTTCAATGCTAGCATCATCCATATACCATTTAAAGTTATCCATAAAACAAACGTATTGGTTTACCGGAAACTTAACAATAGAACCTTTACCATTTGATTTAAACTCTCCCATTCGTTTATCAAAATCGATTTTAGCATTTACATTGTCGGTAGCAAATGCTAATTGAGCAATATCTAATGCTTTTAAGCTAAAGTTAGCTGTGTCAGAAATAAAGGTGTTAAAATTGAATTTTACGAGCTTAGCATCCAACTTTGCGTTAGAGAAGTCGGTTGTACCACTTCCATAAAGCTGTTTAGGGGTTAATGATAATCTACCGTTAAATTCTGCTTGTCCGTTAAAGCAAACAAATTTCTTGTCTTTGTTGTTCCAAACATTCATTACATCTTTTGTGGGTAGCCAAAGCATTTTTACTTCTTCGCCATGAAACTGAGGAAATTCCGGTTTTGTTTTTTGTTCTTTTACATCAAAATTTTGAGCAGTACATTTAGTTGAGTCGGGGTAAAAAATAAAATCTTTTGATTGTGTAGTAGAAGTAACATAGTTAATGCTACCATCACCTCTTAAACCTTGGTGACTTAATTTAATCGCACTATTGTAGGTTCCTTTTCCGCCATACATAGGATAACCACTTGGTGGTGCTTGAGTTATAAACCCTAATGAATAATCTGATTGTAATGTTAATGATTCTTTAAATGTAGGAAAAATGCCAGCGGTAATCATTTCGCCTTTAAAGTTTAATCCTTCATTGGTAAAGTTATCCAAACTATCAATGGTGAATGGTTCTAAGTGAAAATAAAATTTGTCTTTAGGATATTTACCATTTTGAATTTGTTTTTTGTTGTAATAGGCGTATGAATCTTTATAGCTATTAAAAATCGGATATTTAGGAAATGGTTTTCGTCCCGATTTATTGGCAGGGTGGTCAATTTCTAGATCACCATTAATATGTTCAATTACTGTTTTTACTTTAACTAAAGGATATTCACCATAAGCATCCGGTTCTTTGGATTTTACCATCATACGCAGTGAATCCACATTTTTTAAATCAATTAAAAACTTATCGTAATTAAATGAAAATTCTTTTCCGAAAAAATCGAATCGGCCGGCATGAACAATCCCTTGAAATACAAAATCTCGATTTTTCTTTAAAAGAATTTTTTGCTCGGCAGGGTAGATGACTACATTTTGAGAATCACTCATGTAAATTTGTTTTACTCCATAAATAGTCATGTCGTAATTTAATAAATTGATGTTTGCATTATCTTTCCCTCGAACTACGGAAGGAAACTGAATAACGTCATAATCAAGCTTTCCGGCACGAGCAGCAATGTACACAGCCAATTTATCATTTACATGTACATTATCGTCATCAAAATCATAGGTGATAAATCCCATAGCTGATAGTCGTACCAGCTCCGGACGAACATTGTTGGGCGACATTTTAAGATAATGCGCATACGCATCTCCTTTAAAATCGGGCGATTCTCCATTTACCTTTTTTACATAGTCTCTTATTCTGATTAACGGATTAACATCATCCATTCCTTGTATTTTATCGTATCTATCGCTTCTGAAATAGTTAGAAGACTCAAACATTCCATCTTCTTGTGTATTGCCTACCAACATTTTTAAATCTATTTTAGGATCTTCTGTTTTCCATGTAAGTTCCTCAAAATACATATCAATTTTATGAAAAGAGTTAATGAATGGCGCTTTAGAAATTCCATCATTACTTCTAATTAAAGAAACCATTTTAGTTTCAATGGTGTATTTCATATTTACACTAGGGTGTGTAATAGAATCTTTATCAAAATAAAATTTAATATTAGCTCCTTCTGCAGTCAGCCTTTCTTTTGTAATGGCAATTAATTTGGCACCTACTACTAAGAATTTTTTTCCTTCACGTTTAAAAATCAACAATGCATCTTCTTCTTTACTACCAGAACCAAGTACTTTGGCACCACGTTGGTAAAATCCTCCATCATAATCTACATCGGGTGCAAGATTATTAATAGGCATACGTTTATTGTAGGATTCAAATCGGGGATAGGAAATGTTATTATCTTTTTCGGATACAACTTTTTCTTGTAATTGTCCTTGTAATGCCTTTGTGAAATAATTTTTATTGTAAAAGTTTACAGAGTCGGCTGTAAATC
>JAEUTT010000167.1 GCA_016787165.1 Bacteroidia bacterium
AAATAGATATAATTGTTTTCAACTTCAATATGATTAATGTCTTTAGGATTTATAGAATGGTTGGAATTAAAAAGGCTAACATCATGAGATATTAAATTAATTCGATGAAGATAATTTTCGGTACATATCCAAATATTTGAATCACTTACAGTTAATGTTCTAACATTATTTTCTTTTAAATAGTTATTGTTTGTATAGTGATATTCAAATTTGTTGTTTTTTATTCCAAATACACCATTTGAAACGCTTGCTATCCAGAGTGTTTTGTTTTTATATACAATATTACTTGCATAAATTTTTTCATTGTTATATGTTAATTCTGTCCAACTGTTTTTTAAGTCGTACGTAAATACACCTTCGCCTAAAACAAAATAGAGTAAATTATTTTGAGGGTTATACTCAACTGATTTTCCTCCGCTTTTTTTTATGGTTGTATAGTTTTTTGTTTCATTATTAATTAAACTTACAAGTGTAGTTTTAATAATCATGTCTGGGAATACTAAATAAATTGTGTCTTTTATTGTTTCAATATCCCTTACATTCGAAAGTTTAGGAAAGTATTGTTTGCCTGTTTTTTTTTCTATGATACACAATCTACGTCTTGATACAATGATGTAATCATCTGTATTTAATATTGATTTTACATTATAAAATTGTTCGTTTTTGTATTCATACGCAATGTTTATTTCTTGTTTATCACTATCGTATTCATATAAATTACCTGAATATGCTCCCGCTAAAAATTTTGCTGAATTAATTTTTTTTATGAAGTTGAAATTGTTTTCGTTTAGTTTGCTATTTGAACTGTTTATTTTTATTACTTGATGCTCAGGAATAATGTATAATCCATTATGCAGTGTAGAAAACCAATACTGTTTTTCTTTGTCATACAACATGTAACTAACCTTTTCTGATTTGAAAAAGAGTTCGGCTTGAGTGTTGTTTATTTTAAATACTCCGGCAGAAGTTGTTGCCCATACATTTATGTTATCAGAATAGATAGAGTAAATTCGTTGTGAATTATCGAAATTTTTAAAATCATAATACGGTTTTATGGTATTGCTTTCGAGGGAGAATAATTGATACTTTTTAGCACTATTTTCAAACTCAACAAGAAGTAATAATTTATCTTGATGCTGAATGAGTATGTTGCTATGCGTAATGTTTTTTTCTTCTGCAGTATTTTTTAAGCATACACTTTTCTCAATGCCCGGATTAAATTCATATACACTTAAGTTACTACAAATCAAATAAATTTTTTGGTTAAAATATTTAATGGATGTCACTTCTGTTTTTATTCCTATTTTATCATAAGAGTATGATTTTATAAAAACTCCTTCATCATTAATAATGCTAAGTTGAGTACTATCATACATCCATAAATTACAATCGTCATCTATCGTAAATTGAGGATAGGATGGGTTAGATGTATTTACATGTTTTATTATTTTTAAAGAGTCGTTTTCTGTGCGGTAGATTTGTCCATAAAAATTTTTAGCCCATATGCGCTGTTTCTT
>JAEUTT010000172.1 GCA_016787165.1 Bacteroidia bacterium
GACCACTCTGCCATTTCTCCGGGGGCAAAAGTAGTATTTTTTTTATTCCACCTAATAAAAAAATGAAAAAAATGCATTTATTTCTTAACTTTGTGTACTCCCCGTTTGCCCAAAATCACACTTGTAAACGAAAAACTATGAAAAAGTACTTAATTATCGCTTGTCTATCTATTGTTTTTAACTCGATAACAGCCAACGTTACCGCTTACCTTACTTATGCCACTTTTAATATGCCCGATAAAGGGCCGTATATTGAAACGTATCTTTCTGTAATGGGAAAAACAGTAAAGTTTACTAAAAACACAAACAACAAATTTCAAGGAAGTATTGATATTTCAATTGTTTTCAGACAAAATGGTGAAATTAAAAATGCAAATAAATATACTCTTAATAGTCCCGAAATTACCGATACAACCAAAGGATTGCCCAATTTTATTGACCAACAACGTTTTGTGTTGCCAAATGGCTTATATGAAATGGAAATAAGCATTGCAGATAAAAACAATTCTGAAAACAAACCTTTTTCGGGTAAACTTCCTATTAAAATTGAATACCCTACCGATTTAATCACAATTTCAGACATTCAACTGCTGGAATCGTTTACTAAAGCTACCACAACAAGTATTCTTACAAAAAGTGGATATGATTTAATGCCATACGTTTCCAATTTTTACCCTCAAAATACTAGCAAATTAAAATTTTATGCCGAAATATATAATACAAAAAAAATATTGGGAGACGGGCAAAAACTCGTTGTTAGTTATTATTTACTTAATAAAGAAAGCAAACTCAAACTAAATGAATACAGTGCTTTTTCAAAACAAACAAGTAGTGATGTAAATATTTTATTAACAGAACTAAACATTGAATCATTACCCAATGGAAACTATACTTTGTTTATAGAAGTAAGAGATGCTGAAAATAAAATACAAGCCAATCAAGAGATTGAAATAATAAGACAAAATAAAAAAGCAAGCCTTTCATTTGAAGATTTAAAAACAATTAAAATAGAAGGAACTTTTGTGAGTGCTTATAAAAGCATGGATACATTAATTCAATACATTAAATGTATTCGCCCAATTTCCAGTACTGCCGAAATTCAATATTCAGAAAATCAAGTAAAAGCAAAAAAAATAGAAGATATGCAACAGTATTTCTATAATTTTTGGCAATCACGTTACCCTGAAAATCCGGAAGCTGCTTGGTTAGAATATTATAAAGAGGTGCAAAAAGTAAATAAAGAATTTGGAACTTATGGATTAAAAGGATATGATACAGATAGAGGAAGAGTTTATTTACAATACGGTGCACCAGATAGCCGACAAAAATTTGATAATGAACCCAGCGCATATCCTTATGAAATGTGGCAATACAACTCATTAAATGACAAAACCTTGATGCTAACCAATCCTTATAACAGACAATCGAATAAAACCTTTGTGTTTTACAACCCTGATTTAGCAAGTAATAAATATAAAATACTGCATTCAAATGCTCGTGGTGAGCTATATAATACCCGTTGGGAAATTGACCTACATAAACGAGATACTCAATCGGGCAATCTTGATGTAGAAAAATCAAACGAGCATTTTGGTGGAAATGCTGAAGATAATTTCCGCAACCCAAGGTAATAATGCAATGAAAGTAGCTGTTGTTATTTTAAACTGGAATGGTAAACATTTTCTTGAAACTTTTTTACCAAGTGTTCTATCAAACAATCCAGATTATTCAACTATTTATGTAGCGGACAACAACTCCACCGATGATTCAATTGTATTTTTAAAAAACAATTACCCTCAAATACAAATTATTCAAAACGCTTTGAATGGAGGATTTGCTAAAGGCTATAATGATGCACTTGCAAAACTTAATCATGAATATTTTATTCTCCTTAATTCGGATGTAGAAGTAAGCCAAAACTGGATAGATGGAATTATTCAATTAATGGATGATGATAAAACTATAGCTGCTTGTCAACCAAAAATAAAATCCTTTGAACAAAAATCACATTTTGAATATGCAGGAGCTGCCGGAGGGTATATAGACAAATACGGTTACCCATTTTGTAGAGGAAGAATATTTGATACATTAGAAGAAGATAAAGGACAATATGATGAAACAAAAGAAGTATTTTGGGCTACAGGTGCTTGTTTATTTATAAGAGCAAGCTGTTTCAAAGAGGTAAATGGATTTGATGAAGATTTTTTTGCACACATGGAAGAAATTGATTTATGTTGGCGACTAAAAAACAAAGGATATAAAATCTGCTACTCATCACAATCTACCATTTACCATGTTGGTGGTGGAACACTGAACAAAACTAACCCTCATAAAACGTTTTTAAACTTTAGAAATAATTTAATCCTTATTTGTAAGAATCATTCAGCAAAAGGTCTTCTAACAACTATTTTTACAAGAATGGTTTTAGATGGCATTGCTGGAATTAAATTTTTAGCTTCAGGTAAATTCAGTCATTTTTTAGCAATTATAAAAGCTCATTTTAGTTTCTATGCTTCATTAAAAACAACATTACGCAAACGAAAATTATTAAAAAAAGAAATAAAAACATACACCAGCAAAGGAATATACCCTCATTCAATTGTTATGGATTATTATTTACGAAAAAAGAAAACCTTTACCGAAATTGAATTAAATCATCCATTTTTATAATTCGTAAAAAAAACTTAACTTTATAGTATACTCAGCATAATCAAACAGAAATAACACCATGAACAAGTTACATATTTTTCTTTCTATACTTATTTTCGTGTATGGCAAAACTAATGCACAATCGGTAAAATTTGAAAAAATATTTGGAGGTAACGACTATGATTATGCTTATTCTGTAACACAAACATTTGATAGAGGCTATGTTGTAGCTGGATCTACAAGCAGTCAAGGCTATGGTAGCACTGATGCGTATGTTTTAAAAACAGACTCACTAGGGAATGTGTTATGGCAAAGATATTTTGGAGGAATTAATATTGATAGATTTTATTCTGTTACCGAAACGCCTGATTCTGGACTAGTAATGGCTGGATACACCAATAGCTTAGGTGCAGGAGGATATGATATGCTGGTTGTAAAAACAAATAAACTAGGAGTAGTAGAATGGGAAAAATATTATGGTGGCAGCAATTGGGATTTTGCTTACTCTATTT
>JAEUTT010000192.1 GCA_016787165.1 Bacteroidia bacterium
TTGTTCAGCAGTAATGTTTACTTCTGATTTACTGTTGATAGTTGTTAATTTTTTACTAGCATCAGTTGTTGGTTTTTCGTAAGTATATTTAAACTCAACGCCATCAAATACAGTAGATAAATCATTTAAGTTATCAATAAATTCAGTGTATTCCGGTTGGCTGTAGTATTGGTTTAATAATTTAATCAAACTTTGTAGTGATGATTTTTGTTCAGCAATTCTGCGTTTTACATCTTCATTTGGTTTTGTTTTGTAAACGTTAGTGGCAAAGTATAAACTTTCTAACCAACCGCCAGCAAGAACTAATCCGCTCACATCACCTCTGTCGTTATTTTTTAAGTAAGAGTCGCTAGAACGATAAGCAACACCAACCAAAACTAACATTGAATCCTTGTTTCCAAGATTTTTTTGGAAGCGTTCAATCGTTTGTGCGTCAAATGCACCAGATACCCCTAATTCATCTGCTAATTTTTTTGCTGCATTTAAATATCCGATAGCATCTTGTGTTTGATCGTAAATAGTTACATAACCCAAATCAGCACCATAAATCCCAAGATTTAATGCTTTTGAAAAATTGGTAGAGTATTGTGTTGAGTTACCAGAAGGATTTAAAATGTCTTTCGCGTAATTTGCCCCACTGTTTTTTATCAAAAAAGCGGTTTGAATAGGTGATGGTATACTGAATATTTCACCATTCACATTTAAAATTGTTGATTGAGCACTGTCTATCGGAGGTAATTCATCCGTGTTTGTTGTGTCATCTCCACCACATCCTGCAGTCATTAATGCAGTTACCGATAATAGTAAAAGTAATCCGTTTAGTGTTATAAATTTAAATCTCATTTCAGCTTTTGTTTTTAGGGTTTAAAATGAATGCTCAAAAATAACACTTTATCTAATAAAACAAACAATTCATCTGTATTTTTTTAGTTTTTGTTGTAAATACTGTACCTCTAGCTAGATGTAATTTGTAATTATTTGATTATCAGCTAATCGGTGAGGTCGGGTTTTGTAGTGTTGTGCAAAGTTTGGAATTTACAATACATTTGTATAAATTTTTTGATGTGGAAAAAGTAAATGATATAAAAATGATTGCAAAAACCATTTTTGGTTTGGAGCAAACACTGGCAGATGAATTATTAAGGCTGGGTGCAAAAGAAGTTGAAATTCATAACAGGGCGGTTGGTTTTGTTGGTGATTTAGGCTTTTTATACAAGGCAAATTTATGTTTACGAACAGCTTTACGTATTTTGGTGCCAATTGAAACCATTACAGTGTTCAATGAAAAATCGCTTTACGAAGCTATTCAGTCTATTGATTGGGAAAAATACATGAATGTAACTGATACCTTATCCATAGATACGGTGTTAAATTCAGATTTATTTACACATTCTCAATATGTTTCTCAAAAAGCAAAAGATGCTATAGTAGATCAGTTTAGAGCAAAATTTGCCGAACGTCCGAGTGTTGATTTAGAAAAACCAACCATTAAAATTAATTTGCATATTTTTAACGATGTATGTACCGTTTCGCTTGATAGTTCGGGTGAATCGTTGCATAAAAGAGGTTACAGAGACAAAACAAATTTGGCTCCGATTAATGAAGTATTGGCTGCAGGTTTAGTAATGTTGAGTGGCTGGGACAAACGTACAAATTTCATTGACCCGATGTGTGGTTCTGGAACCATTTTAATCGAAGCCGCACTATATGCTAATAATATTCCTCCAGGTTATTTTAGAGAAGATTTTGGTTTTATGCGTTGGAATAAATTTATGCCATTTGATGAAACATTATGGAATACTATTTTTGATGCAGCAGTTAATAAAATCACGAATCATGAGCAAACAATTATTGGTGGTGAATTATCTTCAAATGTTGCAAAAAAAGCAAAAGAAAATATTAAATTAGCAAAAGTGGACGATGTGGTAAGTATTCGTAATTGCGATATGAAAGATTTTGAGGTTCCTGCAGGAAGAGGTGTGGTAATTATTAATCCTCCTTATGGCGAACGAATGGTAAAAGATAATATTGAGGATCTTTATAAAATGATGGGTGATACATTTAAAAAAAAATTTGCTGGATATAATTGTTGGATATTGAGTTCGAATTTAGATGCTTTTAAGCATGTAGGTTTGCGCCCAACACGTAAAATTACCTTATATAACGGGCAATTAGAGTGTAAATTTATGAAGTTTGAAATTTATGAAGGAACAAAGAAAATTCATAAGTTAGAAGGGAAGGGGATTTAGTTAAATGATTGATTTGTAATTTATAAAGATGAAAAAAATAGCTGTTTTTACTTCTGGAGGTGATTCACCTGGTATGAATGCCTGTATTCGTGCGGTAGTTCGTACTGCTATTTATCACAATATCCAGGTTGTTGGTATTATGCATGGATACGATGGAATGATAAATGATGAGTTTATTCCGCTGGATGCTAAGTCGGTAGCAAACATCATTCATCGTGGTGGAACAATATTAAAAACTGCAAGAAGTCAAGAGTTTTTAACAATTGAAGGGAGAACAAAAGCCGCAAAAAATTTGACGAAACATGGCATAGGAGGAGTTATAGTCATTGGTGGAGATGGCTCATTTAAAGGTGCGCTACAATTTAGCAAAGAATGTGATATTCCATTTGTGGGTTGTCCAGGAACAATTGATAATGATTTAATAGGCACCGATTTTACAATTGGGTATGATACAGCTATAAATACAGTGGTGGAAGCGGTAGATAAAATACGTGATACTGCCGAAAGTCATAATCGCTTGTTTTTTGTGGAAGTAATGGGTAGAGATGCAGGATTAATTGCTTTAAGGTCAGGAATTGCAGTGGGTGCAGAAGCCATTTTAATTCCCGAAACAAAAACAAACGTTGACGAACTAATTAATAAGTTAGAAAGCGGAAGAAAAAACAAATCCTCAAAAATTATTTTAGTTGCCGAAGGCGATGATGCTGGTGGCGCTTTTGCCATTGCTGAAAAGGTAAAAGCAGCCTTACCTTATTATGATACACGTGTTTCTATTTTAGGGCATGTTCAACGTGGTGGGAGTCCAACTGCAATGGAACGTGTAAATGCTAGTCGAATGGGCTTTGCTGCAGTAGAGGCGCTTATGGAAGACAAAAAAAATGTAATGATTGGAATCGTTGATAAGCAAATACAACTCACTCCATTTGAAAACGCTGTAAAGCATATTCAGGAATTAAACCCACATCTTATGAAAATGGTGGATATTTTGTCGTTATAAAATTTTAGTTTTACTGAAATTTAAAAAAGAAAAATACAACAGCAGCCCATTCTTTTTTTACACCTTTAGCATATCCAATAGTGCTATGGCTACTATTTTCAACTGTTCCGTTTTCTTTTATGTAACCGATGGTACTATGACTGCTGTTTTCGACAGTTCCATTGCTTTTTACGTATCCCACAGTTGAATGGCTAGAATTTTC
>JAEUTT010000462.1 GCA_016787165.1 Bacteroidia bacterium
TGACTGCTCTACCTTTTTGAGACAATCCCTTTTTTTTAAACTTGAATACCTATAATTAATATATCATCAATTTGCTCTAAGTCACCTTTCCAATTATCTATCGTTTTTTCTAAAATAATCCCTTGCTCTTTTATAGGCAATTGACATATTTCAATTAAAAGTTCTTGTAATTTTTTATACTTAAACTTTTTCCCTTTAGGCCCACCAAATTGATCAGCATAACCATCTGTAAATACATAAACGGTATCTCCTTTTTGTAGCTTTAACTCGTGATTTGTAAAGTTTTTAACTTCTTCATCTATAAATAATCCTATCGGATGTTTATCGGCAGCAACTTCTTCAAATTTCCCATTACGTATTAGCCATAGTGAATTATATGCACCACTATACTCTAAAATTTGAGTTGAATCATCATACGAACACAATGCGATGTCCATCCCATCCTTCACTGTAGAATCTTCAAATGTTTGTTTTAATGTTTTAGTGATTCCTTTATTTAAGGCATTTAAAATAAGACTAGGCTTTGACAGCCCATGCTCATTTACAGCCTGATTTAATAAATTATACCCCACAATACTCATAAAAGCTCCTGGCACACCATGTCCGGTACAATCTACAGCAGCAAACATTTTTTTATTCCCCCACTTTTCAAACCAATAAAAATCACCACTCACTATGTCTTTTGGTTTATAAAAAACAAAGGAAGTCGGAAACAACTGTTTAATATAATCATTATTCGGAAGAATTGCTTCTTGTAAACGCTTTGCATATTTAATACTATCTGTAATTTCTTTGTTTTTAACTTCTAACAAATTACTTTTTTCTTCCACTTGTGTGTACGCATTTTGTAATTCTTTATTAGCACGCTGCTTTTGCTGTAAATTTCGATAAATCAAGAATGCAAAAATTAACAAGAATATAAATCCGACAATAAACACATTGCGAATAATTGCCTGACGTTTCACCGCCTCCTTTTGTTCCAAATCTTTTTTTGCTTGTTCTAATTTGCTTTTTTCCTCTTGCTTAGCAAATTCATACTTCATTTCAGCTTGTATCGAGCGTTCTGTATTTTCTTTATTATCTACACTATCTTTAAAAGCATTGTATATTTTATAATACTTTAGTGCTTCTGCTATTTTTCCGCTATTTTCAAAGGCTACACTTAAAGTTTTAGATGTTTCTTTAATCATATCCATATTATTAATGGCTTGAGCTGTTTCATGTGCTTCCATGGCATATTCAATAGCTTTAGGATACTTTTTTTGTGCATTACAAATAATGGCTAAATTATTTCGAATATCTGTTGCCCCATATTTATCATCCATTTTCATTCTTAAAACTAAGGCCTTCATAAAATAGTTAAGAGCTGCATCGTATTCTTTTTTATCTAAATAAATTACCCCAATACTATTTTGTAGCGTTGCATCCAATAATGTATTATTCAAATCTTTCTGAATTTTTAACGCATCATTATAATAGATTAAGGCCTTATCATATTCTTTTAGGCTACTATACACATTTCCTAAATTAACTTTCGACTGAGCAATACCGAGAGCTCTACCTATATCAGTTTTTATTTTTAACGTTTTTTGATAGTAATCCAATGCTTTTAAAAATTGACCTTGACGCTCATAATTCAAACCAATATTATTATAGGCCATTGCCATTCCATCTTTATCGCCAATGTGTTCATAGGCTGTAAGTGCTTGCAAATATTGTTCAATTGCCATAGAATAATTGCCTTCTCTTGAATAAATAATGCCTAAACCATTTAAAGATGAAGCTTTCCCATCATGATCACCCAAAGCATCGCTTATGTTTTTTGAAATGCTATAATAAAAAACAGCCTTCTCATTTACCGAACGAAGGACATAAGAGGCACCTATTGTACGCAATAAAAGCGTCAATCCTTTTTTGTAGGGTATAGATAAATTTTCGACAAATACTTTAGATGCAATGCGGTAGGCTGTATCTGGATTTACATACATATACTCCCAAATATAATCGTCAATTGATTTAAATCGAATAGAATCAGTGGAATTGGTTAAATATTCATTCATCAAAGAGTCGTTAACACTCTTCGAGTAAGATAAAAACGAAATAAAAAATAAAATAAGAAGTAGGTAGCGCTTCAAAAATTTCATAGCGCAATATAGCTATAAATTAGAAAATTTAACTTCCTATAATCAGAAAAGGATAAAACTTAAATTCGAATTCCAATGATACAAACATCGTCAATTTGCTCTAAATTTCCTTTCCATCGATTAAACTGAAGTTCCAGTATTATTTTTTGTTCATCCATCGATTTATCTTGACTACTTAGTAACAAATCTTTTAATGATTTATATTTAAACTTCTTCCCTTTTTCTCCTCCAAATTGATCTGCGTATCCATCGGTAAAAATGTACAATGTATCACCCAGTTTTAAATCAAAATCATTATTTCTAAATAATTTTAATTCTTCACCAACAAATGCCCCAACAGGATGTTTATCCCCAGTTATTTCTATTAATGAATTATCTCTGATTATCCACAATGGATTATATGCTCCGCTATATTGCAATTTTAAATTAGTGTAATCAATAGCTAGCAATGCGATATCCATTCCATCTTTAACACTTGATGCTTCTTCGGATTGATGTAAAATTTTAGAAATATTTTTATTTAAATCATTTAATATCAAATTAGGATTTGATAAACCGTATATATTCACAGCTTGTTGTAATAAATTATTCCCAACAATGCTCATGAATGCACCAGGAACACCATGCCCGGTGCAATCTGCTGCGGCAACTAAAGTTTTTGTCCCCCACTGCTCTACCCAATAAAAATCTCCACTCACAATATCTTTAGGCTTGTACAAAACAAAACTATTGGGCAACAATCTTTTCACTTGAGTATCAGGAGGCAAAATAGCTAATTGTAGTCGTTTGGCGTATTTTATACTATCTGTAATTTCTTTATTCTTAAGAGACAACTCATAATTTTGCAACTCTATCAATTTGTTTTTCTCTTCTATATTTTTATTTTTTTTCGACAAATCAACATTCGCTTTTTGCTTAACTTTGTTTCTATTGTATAAAAGCAAAGCAACAATCAATATAAGTATACAAACAACAGCCAATGAATTTCGAAAAACAGCATGAACTTCATTATCTTTTTGCAACAGTTCAATTTCTTTTTGTTTTTTATCACTTTCAAATTTTGTAAGCATTTCATTTAATTGTGCTGAGTTTTCCTCATTAAATATGGAGTCTTTAATTTCTCTATAAAGTAGCAAATAGCGATGTGCATTCTCATAATCCTTCAAATCGCTATAACAACTATGCAAACCATCATAGCTTGTTTTTATATCATCTTTAGCACCTAATTCTTTTGCAATAACTAATGCTTTATTATAAAAATCAATAGCGTATTTATACTCATTTTTTTTATAATAAACTTCAGCAATATTATTTAATGATAAAGCTTGCATTTGCTTATTACCAAGTTCATATTGAATAGAAAAAGTTTTATTAAAATAATCAAGTGCTTTATCATATATACCTTTTTCTGCATAAACGCTTCCAATATTATTATACATCAAAGCTGTTCGTTTTTTGTTGCCAGTTTCTTCTGATATTTTTAATGATTTATTATAATACATCATAGCTTTATCATAGTCGTTCATATAATAATATGCTCTACCTATATTACCAAGCGACATACCTACTTCATCTTTTTTGCCTGTGCCATTTGCTAAATTTTCTTCTCTAATTTTCAAAGCATTAAAATTATACTCCAATGATTTTTTATAGCTCCCTTGTTCAACAAAAACACTCGCTATATTATTCATCATATTGGCAACACCTCTCGTGTTTTTTAAAATTTCATTTGCAGCCATTGACTCTAAATAATTTTTAATCGATTTTTCAAAATTACCTATGTAATAATTATTGTTCCCTAAATCATTCGTCACATTAGCTATAAACGCATTATTTTTTAGGGCTAGCGCAATCAATTTTGCTTCTTCAAGGTAGCTAATCGACTTTTCCGGAGATTCATCTGAATAATATTCAGAAAGAGATACTAAAGCTTTATATTTTAGTGAGTCTGCATCTATTGTCTTGATATAATTCAAAATACTATCTACATTTGTTTGGGCAAACAAACAGCTTTGAATTAATACAAATACAAATACTATTTTTTTCATAAACTATAATTTTATTCCAATTATAAGTATATCATCCAACTGCTCTATATTTCCTTTCCATAATTCTATCTGTTCATTTAGCAGTTGTTTTTGCTCTGCCATACTTAAGTTATTTATGGTTAATAGTATTTCTTTTAATTGAGAATATTTGAACTTTTTACCTTTCGGTCCACCAAACTGATCGGCATAACCATCAGTGAAAATATAAATAGTATCTCCTTTTTTTAGTTCTATTTCATGGTTTGTAAATTGCTTCAACTCTTCACCCACAAAAGCCCCTACAGGATGTTTATTAGGAGCTACTTCTTTTAGTTGCCCATCAGAAATGAT
>JAEUTT010000464.1 GCA_016787165.1 Bacteroidia bacterium
AAATAATATTGTGTATGTTGTTTATATCGTTTTAAATCAAATGTTTTCCCTATAGGCCCATCAGCTACATCGCCAATTAATTTTCTATTTGGATATTTTGTGCGAATATATCTTAATTCATTAAAAGAATTAAGCCCTTCATCCATCCAAGGATGATCGCGCTCATTGGAGCCTAGCATTCCATAAAACCAATTGTGCCCCACTTCATGTGTTATAACTACATCTAATTGAAAAGCATTTCCTGAAGAGCCAATCACTGTAATATTCGGATATTCCATACCACCACCTGCACTAATGGTTCCATCCACTGCGGTACAATGCTTATAAGGATAATCGCCATTCCATAATGAATAATAGTAAATGGCATCATTCATATACTTAATTGAATTTTTCCAAATATTGCCTTCTGCATTAGTAAACATTACCCAAGTTGTAACCACATTTTTAGTATGAGGTGTAACCACTTCTCCTTTTAATACATGATAACGCTTATCGCAAAACCAAGCAAAATCATGCACATTCGATTGTTTAAAATGCAATGTTTTTGTTGCTGAATCTGATTTTGGAAAAGCTAAATCTTCACTATTAAACTTTTCAATGGACTCTGTTTTTTTTACTTTTTCTTCTAACCAATTTAATTCATCTTCTCCATCTATTAAATCGCCAGTTGCACCCAACACATAATTTTTAGGAACAATAATTTGCACATCAAAACTTCCGAATTCGGAATAAAATTCACCTTGGTTTAAGTAAGGCATCTGATGCCATCCGTTTTTATCAAATACTGCAGGCTTAGGATACCATTGTGTTATTTGGTACGACTGACCAATATGGCCTAACCGTGAAAATTCTCCTGAAGGAATTTTTACATGAAAAGGAGTACTAATGGTAATTTTTTGTCCACTTTTTAAAGGTTCATTCAGTATTATTTTACAAATATCAATGGTGTCTTTTAAAATTTCCCACTTAACAGCTTTTGTATTTACCTTAAAGTCGAGCATATCCATATACCCTCTATCTTCCTCTTTTGCTCTAAAAAGTTTGGTATCACCATTTTCATATAACTGCTTAGATAATGCAGTTGTATTGTCTTTATATGCATTGGGCCAAATGTGCATATAAATGTATGTTAAATCGTATGGAGAATTGTTTTTATACTCAATGTAGGTATCAGCAAACAGTTCATGTTTTACATCATCCAAACGAACCTGCATGGTGTAATTAACCTCTTGTTGAAAATAGTTTTGAGCTTTTACTATAAAAGAAAAACAAATAAAAAAAACAAGAGGTGAACATTTAAATGCTTTCATATAAGCCAATTGTTAAAATAATTAATTCAATATCTCCTGCAATTTTTTCTCTAAGTCTTCGCCACGTAAATTTTTGGCTATAATCATTCCTTCTTTATCTATTAGCACATTGTAAGGAATAGCATTAAAATTGTACAAACTAACAACTGGAGAATCCCAAAATTTAAAATCACATACATGGTTTTTCCATGTTAAATTATCTTTTTTAATGGCTTCTTTCCATTTATCCATATCTTTATCTAAGGACACACTAAAAATTTCAAACCCTTTAGCTTTAAATTTATTGTATGCTTTTACAACTGTTGGATTTTCAGCTCTACATGGGCCACACCAGCTTGCCCAAAAATCAATCAATACTATTTTACCTTTTAAAGTTGACAATGAAAGAGGTTTTTCTTCGGTATTATTCATTGTTATTTCAGGTGCAAGTGTTCCAACACTAAGCTTTTTCTGATTTTGTACTGCCTCATGAAATGTTTTAATATATTCCGAATTTGGATATTTAGTATACAACCCATCATCCAACTTAATGTATGTACTTAAAAATTCTTCGGCAGGTAGTTGTTGAATAGCTGCTAGTGAAGCAAAAGAAGCAGGATTGTTTTCTACAAAATTTTTCAAATATTGATTATGTTCATTCACTAAATCCATATATGGTTTTTCGAGTGCATTACTCATCGAGTCAATGCGCAACGAATCCATTTTTATTACATTGATAAATGCTTGAAAAACTTTTTGCAATGAATCACGTTTTTTATAATTACTCATTGATGCTTGATTAATATCCCAAAACAATTTGGAATCAACCGAACCATCAACAGTGTAAGTATTACCTAAATCTTTTGCATCACCACCTACTGTAACTTTTTCATCTGCATCAAAAATAAATGTTGCAAAATTTTTGTCTGAAATTTTTAATCTATAAAATCCTTTTTGAATAGTTGCAGAACTAATTTTAAGCTCTCCATTTTCATCCACTACAACTGTATCAATCCCCTTCAGCCCTTGTGGTGTCATTTGTTCAAGAATAACCGTTTCACCATTTGCATTTGAAAACTTTGCA
>JAEUTT010000232.1 GCA_016787165.1 Bacteroidia bacterium
TCCTGCATCAACAGGACGAAATTTTAATGAAATACTACGAGTAATTGATTCGCTTCAATTAACGGCAAACTATAGTGTTGCTACTCCTGCAAATTGGAAAAATGGAGAAGATGTAGTGATAATCCCTGCAATAAAAGATGAAGATATAGCAGAAAAATTCCCTAAAGGATATAAACGTGTAAAACCCTATTTGAGAATTACTCCTCAACCAAATTTATAAAATGAAGTTTAACTTAATTTGTTATATGTGTTTTTTATTTGCTGTTTTGGCTCATTCACAAGAAGAGCCGAAACAAGCAAGTTTAAACATAGATGGTCAAATAGCTGTTACTACTAATGGTAAAGCCGCTTTTATAAATGTTGGAGGTCCGGCTATTAAATTTAGCTTCAAGCATTTTGCTGTTGCTGTTAACTTTATGCCTTCTATGAGAATTGAAGAGCATAACAAAACCATCGCACTTACCCCTTTGTTAGGGGCAGGTTTGCAATTTTATTTTTTAAAACATAAAAGATTTATAATTAGTTTACCGTGCTATTATTATGCTGCTAAAAATAGTTGGGTGGGCACTGCCGGTATTGGTTATATTTTAACAAAGCCTAAAAAATAAAATGGAAACAAAAAATAGTCTTTTTCCTGTATTTTTAAAATTAGAACAACTTCATGTTCTAGTTGTTGGAGGTGGAGTAATTGGATTAGAAAAGATAACAGCACTTGTAAAAAATAGCCCGGCAACTAAAATAACATTAGTAGCAAAAGTTATTTCTCCTGAAATTAAAATACTGACAGAAAACAGTTCAACTATTACAGTATTAGAAAAATCATTTGAAATTACTGATTTAGATAATAAAGATTTGATAATAGCTGCCACAGGCGATAGAGCGGTAAGTGAATTAATCAGAGAGGAAGCAACCAAAAGAAAAATTTTAATAAACGTAGCAGACACTCCCGATTTATGCGATTTTTATCTGGGTTCAATTGTTCAAAAAGGAGATTTGAAAATTGCTATCTCTACCAATGGAAAGTCGCCAACACTAGCAAAGCGTTTAAAAGAAGTGTTTAATGATGCATTGCCTGAAGACACACAAATTACGATTGATAGTTTAAATAAATTTAGAAACCAACTGAAAGGTGATTTTACTGAAAAGGTAAAGCGACTGAATGAGGCAACTGCGATATTAACAAGTAGTCAAAATGTTTCTTCTTTACAGCCCCATTTAGTTCAAAGAAAAAAAAGAACAAAAAAAGAATTAATAAAATATTGGTCTGCCTACGGTTTAGCAGCATTTGCATTAATGATTGTTGGGCACCTATTGTTTAGCTACATGCCTTTTTCAAAAATTGCTGGATATGCGGGTGATTTAATTTCAAATATTGATGCTACACTTTTAATTTTTATTGCCGGAGGATTTGTTGCACAAATGGTAGATGGTTCACTTGGTATGGCTTATGGCTTAACTGCTACCACTTTTTTACTTTCATTTGGAGTAACACCGGCTGCAGCAAGCGCAAGTGTGCACGCTTCAGAAATATTTACCACAGGCGCTTCAGGTTTAAGCCACTTAAGATTTAAAAATGTAAACACAAAATTATTTAAGCACCTGCTTATTCCTGGTATCATTGGTGCTATCATTGGTGCATATATTTTATCATCAGCCGAAAATTATAGTGGGTATATTAAACCAATTGTTTCCATTTACACTTTAGTTCTTGGAGTTACAATTATTATTAAAGCCATTCGAAAGTTAAACGAGAAAAAGAAAATAAAACGAATTGGCGTTCTTGCTTTCTTTGGTGCATTCCTCGATTCAATTGGTGGCGGTGGCTGGGGCCCAATTGTTTCATCCACCTTAATTGCGAGAGGAAGGAATGTGCGCTATACAATAGGCTCTGTTAATCTTGCTGAGTTTTTTATTACATTGGCTAGTTCGGTTACATTTTTTACAATTATTGGCTTACAGCATTGGAGTATTA
>JAEUTT010000242.1 GCA_016787165.1 Bacteroidia bacterium
CTCCGTTTTTTTTATCTTTTAAAATATAAAAATACTTCAATTCATCAGGCACACCTTTGGTTTGTTCAGGAATATTTTTACCAATTGCATACGGACGAAAATCAATAACAGGTAAATAGTTTATAGTATAAATTGGAAAAGCAACCGCAGCAATGATGATAATTGCTACTAAAATGGTTTCAAATGTAGAACCTACTATTGGCGTTAAATATTTTTTGCCAATGAATAAAATAATGATGAGTACTAACAACGAAACATCCTTGTAAAACGATTGCCATGGTGTTAAAGGAATAGCATCACCAAAGCAACCACAACTAGTAACTTTATTGTAATAAGCCGAATAGAAAGTGAGAAATGTGAAAAATAAAATCATTAATAATGATAACCACAAGGTAAGTTTAACACGAGAACCAATTAACAATGAAAAGCCGAGTATAATTTCGAAAATACAGATAAATACAGCTAATGGAAGTGCTAATGGCACTAAAAAGTGTGTTTCAAATACCTCAAAATATTCCACCAATTTGTAGGAAAAACCTAAGGTATCATTCGCCTTAATAAATCCGGAGAAGATAAAAAGTAAACCAACAAAAACACGGGAAAAAATCGTCAGTATTCTCATTCCTTTATTATTCGTTCAGTTTTATTAATGCGAAAATAGCATAATTAATCATATCGTGAAAGTTGGCATCAATACCCTCCGAAATAATGGTTTCACCTTTATTGTCTTCTATTTGTTTAATGCGTAATAGTTTCATTAAAATTAAATCTGTTAATGAACTTACACGCATATCACGCCATGCTTCGCCATAATCATGGTTTTTGTTCTCCATCAAGCTTTTAGCTTCATTGGCATATTTTTCAAACAACTTAGCTACTTCATCAGTAGGTAATTCCATTCGGGAATCGTTTTTTAAATCTAACTGAATTAAGCCAATAATGGAGTAATTTACAATGCCAACGTACTCAGAACGTACATCATCATTTACTTTTTGAGTACCTTTATCCTCAATATTACGAATACGTTGTGCTTTTATGAAAATTTGGTCGGTAATAGAACTGGTACGCAACACTCGCCATGCAGTACCATAATCCTTCATTTTTTTAATAAATATATCTTTGCAAACAGCAATAGCAGTATCGTACTGATTTGAAGTTTTATTCATAATTTTAGCAAGTATAATATCAATTTAATAATTAGTGCCACAAGATACAGTTTTTTATGAAAAAATAGAGCGGATTTTTGAGCTAAAATCCGATGCGCTTGTTATGGGAATTTTAAACGTAACCAGCGACTCTTTTTATGATGGAGGAAAATACCAAAATAATGAAAGTCAATTATTACAATGCAAAAGAATGATTGACGAAGGAGTTGATATCATTGATATTGGCGCCTATTCCACCCGACCAAATGCAAAAGACATTCCTGAAGAAGATGAAACCAAACAGCTTTGCAATGCTATTCAAATAGTACGTAAAAACTTTCCCAATATCCTCATTTCGGCAGATACATTTAGAGCAACAGTGGCTGAAAAAGCTATTGTGGCAGGTGCTAACATCATAAACGATATATCGGGCGGAACAATGGACAGACAAATGTTTGAAACCATTGCTCGTTTAAAAGTTCCTTACATTCTTATGCATATTCTAGGAACACCTCAAACTATGCAAAAAAGTCCAAATTATAATGATGTAAACAAGGAGGTTTTTGCTTTTTTTGAAGAACAGCTAAAAAAATTAGAGCTATTGGGTGTTAAACAAGTAATTATTGACTTAGGGTTTGGGTTCGGAAAAACCATTGAACACAACTATGAATTGCTAAATAATCTTAACAAATTTCACAAATTAGGCAAACCTATTTTGGTTGGTCTTTCCAGAAAATCAATGATATATAAAACTCTGAATATCAATACAAAAGAATCACTTAACGGAACTACTATTTTAAATACAATTGCTATTCAAAAAGGTGCTAAACTACTCCGAGTACATGATGTAAAAGAGGCAAAAGAAGTGATTACTTTAACTCGTTTATTAAATCCTTAAAATGAAACTTTCTCCTCAGGAACTAAAAGAGTTTTTAGACGAAAAGTACGAGCAATATAATCGCTTTCACTTTATTGAATCCGACCCTATTAGCATTCCGCATCGATTCATTAAAAAAGAAGATATAGAGATTGCAGGCTTTTTAACTGCTGCTATTGCTTGGGGGCAACGAATTACCATTATTAATAATGCAACTAAACTAATGCAATTAATGGAAAATGCGCCACATGAGTTTATTTTAAATGCCAGCAATACCGATTTGAAACACTTTCAAACATTTGTTCACCGTACATTTAATGGAATAGACGCGACATTTTTCATCAAAAGCCTTCAAAATATTTACAAACATCATGGTGGTTTAGAGCATACATTCACGTCAACAACAAACGAAAACGCTTGCTTAGAAGCCATTGTAAACTTCAGGAACACCTTTTTTTCTATTTCTCATCCTGCTAGAACAGAAAAACACGTAAGTAATCCGGCTGCAAATTCATCATCAAAACGATTGTGTATGTACTTGCGCTGGATGATTCGAAAAGACAAAAAAGGGGTAGATTTTGGCATTTGGAAAAACAGTATTTCTATGTCGGAACTAATGTGTCCGCTAGATGTACACACCGGTAATGTAAGCCGAAAGTTAGGTTTACTCAAACGCAGCCAAAACGATTGGAAAGCAGTAAACGAGCTGAGTGATAATTTACGAAAGCTCGATCCCAAAGATCCTATTAAATATGATTTTGCGTTATTTGGATTAGGAGTTTTTGAGAAATTTTGATTAAAACAAAAAACTCGTACCACTGGCACGAGCTTTTTTATTGGGAGTTTAAGTTCACTACTAACCTAAATACGTTTTTAAAATTTTACTCCTGGAAGTATGTTTTAATCGTCTGATGGCTTTTTCCTTAATCTGACGAACACGCTCGCGTGTTAAATCAAACTTCTCACCTATCTCTTCCAAAGTCATGGCGTGCTCGCCACCAAGGCCAAAGTACAAACGTACCACATCTGCTTCACGCGATGTTAAAGTATGTAAAGCACGCTCGATTTCTCTACGTAATGATTCATGCAATAAACCATTCTCAGGGCTCGGACTATCATCCGATTCCATTACATCATACATGCTACCCGCATTATCATCACCTGTAGCCAATGGTGCATCCATAGAAACATGACGGCCCGTATTTTTCATCGATTCCTTTACATCCGACTCAGAAATATCCAACATTTTAGCAATTTCTTCCGGACTAGGCTCACGCTCAAACTCTTGCTCTAATTTTGAAAATGTTTTGTTTATTTTATTGATAGAACCAATTTTATTCAATGGTAAACGTACAATACGTGATTGTTCTGCCAATGCCTGTAAAATAGATTGACGAATCCACCATACAGCATACGAAATAAATTTAAAACCACGCGTTTCATCAAAACGTTGTGCTGCTTTTATCAAGCCTAAATTACCTTCATTAATCAAATCGGGTAAACTCAAGCCTTGGTTTTGATATTGCTTAGAAACAGAAACCACAAATCGTAAATTGGCTTTTGTTAGCTTTTCTAAAGCCGACTGATCACCTGCACGAATTTTACGTGCTAATTCTACCTCTTCATCTGCAGTAATTAAATCTACTTTCCCTATTTCTTGTAAGTACTTATCTAATGATGCTGTTTCACGGTTGGTAACCTGCTTCGAAATTTTGAGTTGTCTCATATATCTTTATCTTTCTTTAAAAAGTTTAATGCCTCGATATATACGTGGATGTTTCCTAAATGTTTCAACTAAAGTACACTTTTTTTCGATATACTTCTTTTTTTTATCGACATAGCTTAAAATTCAAGTTTAGGCTACAAAACAAGGTTTCCAAACATTGTTGTTTAAAAAATCAGACTTTTCTTTAGTTTTCAACAATTTTAAAAGCCGAGAAATCAAATAGAGTATTGGCATTTAAAATTACTTTCCCTATTTTTGTTAGGATTTAACGCATAACACCTTTTTAATTTATACACATGAAAAAACATTTATTTCCATACATTCTACTTATTTCAGCTTTTATTACCACCAATATCAATGCTCAAAGCTTGCCCGACCTTATAAAAAATGGTAATGCTAAACTTAGCTCCGGAAATTATGCCGGTGCCGAACAAGATTTTTCAAATGCTATTAAAGTTAACGAATCGGTAGTAAATAACTACTTAGATAAAATGAAAAAATATGGAACGCTGAATGAATATCAACGTTCTACCTCCGATATGCCCGATGGATTTGTGTACAATAACGACTATGCTACGCCATATTACGGCAGAGGGCAAGCCTTAGAAGGATTAAGCAAACAACAAGATGCATTGGCTGATTACGAAAAAGCCATTGCTATTTATCCAAAACACCCCGAAGCATTGTGCCAAAGAGGCCTTGTGTACATTGCCAATGGCAATAAAGAAAAAGGATGTATGGATCTAAAAAAATCAAAAGGATATGGCAATGCAAAAGCCAAAGAGATGTATGAAAAAAACATCTGCTCTGATGTAAGTAAAAGCTTTATTACTTCAGGTGATATTAAGTTTCAAGAAAAAAAATACCAAGAAGCATTTGAAGATTATAATAATGCTATTCAGTTAAATGGCGACTCGTATGAGGCGTATTTAAAAAGAGGGAAATGCAATACACAACTTAAAAAATATGCAAAAGCTATAACCGATTTTGATAAAGCATTTAAGATTAAACAAGATACAGTAGAAGTGTTTTATTTAAGGGGATTGGCATACAATGCATCCGAAAACTTTTCATTGGCATTTAATGATTTTACAGCTGTAGTAAAGCTGGAGCCGAACAATTATGATGCATATATGCAAAGAGCATATTCATGCGAAGGATTACAAAAGTTCCGCTCCGCAAACTATGATTATTCCGAAGCAATACGTATTAAACCAAAAGATGGTGCTGCTTATTACAAAAGAGGATTATTAAACCAAGATTCAAAAGATAATACTGCTTGTAAAGACTTTAAAATTGCAGCTTCATTAGGCTATGAAGATGCGAAAGCATTAGCCGATGGATGCAATGCCCCTCCTCCACAGCCGAAATAGTTTTGTTTGAAGTTGAGTATACATTATTTTAGCTCAAAAAAATGAATTACATAAATTAAAGTTTATTATTACAGTAATACTAATATTATTATAATTCCCCTGTTTTTAAAAATTAATACTTTTTTATTTGGAAAAAAACATGCATTTATTCTCAATCTACATTGCT
>JAEUTT010000309.1 GCA_016787165.1 Bacteroidia bacterium
AGGCTTTGCGTCCTTCCGATTTTTCTGATTTTACAGGACAACATGAAGTGGTTGAGAATTTAAAAATATTTGTTCAAGCTGCTAAACAACGTGGCGAAGCACTTGATCATATCTTATTGCATGGCCCTCCGGGTTTAGGAAAAACCACATTAGCAAACATTGTTGCCTCCGAATTAGGAGTAAATATTAAAATCACATCAGGTCCAGTGCTTGATAAACCTGGCGATTTAGCAGGCTTACTTACCAATTTAGAAGAATATGATGTTTTATTTATTGATGAAATTCATCGATTAAGTCCAATTGTAGAAGAGTATTTATACTCCGCAATGGAAGATTACAAAATAGACATTATGATTGATAGTGGTCCTAATGCACGTAGTGTTCAAATTAAATTAAATCCTTTTACTTTGGTGGGTGCAACTACTCGTAGCGGTTTGCTTACTGCACCATTACGCGCTCGTTTTGGAATTAATTCTCGCTTAAATTATTATGATGCAAAACTGTTGCAAAAAATTATTACTCGTGCTGCAAGCATTTTAAATGTTCCTATTACAGAAGATGCTGCTCATGAAATAGCACGAAGAAGTAGAGGGACACCTCGTATTGCAAATGCATTATTAAGACGTATTCGCGACTTTGCACAAATAAAAGGAAATGGAAATATTGATGTAGAGATTGCACATTTTGGACTAGCTGCATTAAACGTAGATAAAAATGGTTTAGATGAAATGGATATTCGTATCCTATCGGCATTGATTGAAAAATTCAAAGGAGGACCCGTTGGATTAACAACTATTTCTACTGCTGTGGGCGAAGAGGCGGGAACTATTGAAGAAGTGTATGAACCCTTTTTAATACAAGAAGGCTACTTAGTGCGTACTCCACGCGGAAGAGAAGCTACAGAGCTTGCATACAAACATCTTGGAAAAATTCCCCGTTCCTTCAAAGGAAGTTTGTTTGATACGGAATAATTAGGTTAAATAAGTTAAAAGTGAATTAGAAAAATCAATTAACTCATCTATCTACCTATCCAACCAATAATCAAATATACACATCAAATAAAATCTGAAGCACAACGTTTAGGCTTCGATTACTGTGGTATTTCAAAAGCTGAGTTTTTAGAAAAAGAAGCACCTCGACTAGAAAATTGGCTAAATAAAAACATGCATGGACAAATGAGTTACATGCAAAATTATTTCGACAAGCGATTAGACCCTCGCGTGCTTGTTCCAGAAGCAAAATCAGTTATTTCCCTATTGTTAAATTATTTTCCAGCCGAAAAACAAAAAGATACAACGGCTCCTAAAATTAGTAAGTACGCCTATGGAACGGATTATCATTTTGTAATTAAAGAAAAACTGAATGAGCTTTTAGAATTTATTAAAAGTAATATTGGCGAAGTAGATGGTCGTGTATTTGTCGATTCGGCACCTGTAATGGATAAAGCATGGGCTCAAAAAAGTGGACTGGGTTGGATAGGAAAAAACAGTAATTTAATAAACAAACAAAGCGGTTCTTTCTTTTTTATTGCTGAATTAATTATTGATTTAGAATTAGAATACGATACCGCCATAAAAGATTATTGTGGCACCTGCACAAAATGTATCGATGCTTGTCCCACAGGTGCTATTGTAGAACCTTATGTAGTAAACGGAAGCAAGTGTATTTCCTATTTTACCATTGAATTAAAAGATGCAATCCCAACAGAGATGAAAGGAAAATTTGATAATTGGATGTTTGGTTGTGATATTTGTCAGGATGTATGCCCATGGAATAGTTTTTCAAAAGCACACAAGGAATCTCAATTTATACCAAAAGAAAACTTATTGGGAATGACAAAGCAAGATTGGATAGAGCTAACAGAAGAAACTTTCAAAAAAGTTTTTAAAAACTCCGCTGTGGAACGAACAAAATTTAAAGGACTCAAAAGAAACATTGAATTTATTACACAAAACTAAATTGCCATTTTATGCTATTTAAAAATAAGCATCTTTTATTACTACATCTTATTGTATTTATTTGGGGTTGGTCGCCAATATTGGGGAAATTAATTAACATTGAAGGTATTTATGCCTATCAATTGGTTTGGTTTAGAATGCTAATTACTGTTGTTACCGTTGGAATTTATCTTCTCATTATCAAGCAAAGCATTAAGCTTGGACGACAGGATATTTTAAAATTAATCGGAATAGGCACCATCATTGCATTTCATTGGTTTTGTTTTTATCATGCTATAAATGTTTCAAATGTATCGGTAACACTTGTTGCATTTGCAACAGGAACATTATTCACTTCTGTTGTAGAACCCATATTTTATAAACGCAAAATCATTCGTTATGAAATTCTCTTTGGTTTAGTTATCATTGGAGCTATTGCGATAATATTTAAAGTAGAAACACAATACACACTTGGAATTGTTTTTGGAATATTAGCAGCACTTACCTCTTCTT
>JAEUTT010000319.1 GCA_016787165.1 Bacteroidia bacterium
AGTGCTTGATTCATATACCTATGAAGAACGAGTTAAGATATTAGGGCTAAATCCCGATAGAGCTGATGTTATTATCCCTGCCTCCAAAATCCTTTTAACTGTTTTGAAAAAAGCAGAAATAGAAAAATTACTTGCACCACAAATTGGTCTTTCTGATGGTATTGTGCACCTATTGTACGAAAAACACAAGGAAAAACTTCTTGTAAAATAGCCACACTACTATCCAGATTAAATGTCAGGAAATGAACACTGCTACATTTATGAATAATCAATTATCTTCGTAAAATGAGAGTGAAAGGCTTTTTGATTTTCTTTTTGTTTTTATTTTTATTCTGCTTTGCAAACGCACAACAGCCGGCACACTTTTTATTGGGCGAAAACCAATTTAGAGGAACTCAAATATATGATGTCATTCAAGATAAAAACCACAATTATTGGTTTGCAACCAATGAAGGGCTTTATTTTTTTAACTATTATAACTATGAAAAAATAGAATGTAGCGAAGCAAAAAATCGTTCCCTTTTTAATTTTGTTATGAATAAAGAGGGGGCTATTTTTTGCCATAACCTAAACAATCAAATTTTTAAAATTGAAAACAAAAAATGTTTGCTTTTTCACGAACTACAAAACGATGAAGGAGCAGCAGACATTAGCCTTTCTATTGGAGATGATGACAATTTGCTGGTTGGTGCAAAAAAAATTATTGTGTTAAATCACAAGGGAAATGTTGAATCAAAATATGATATCGCTAACCATTATCTCAGTTTACCATATTATACAAGAGAAAAAAAAATTCTTTTTCATATAAATGGAGAACACAGTATTTTAATCTATTCTAAAGGAATGTTTACAACACACACACCGCTCGTTGATACAAATAAAATTACGCCAGGGAGTGTTTTAAAATTTTTTTCTGTTGAAGACTCAACTTATGCCTTAGACCTAAAAACCAAAAATCTTTTCCTTTTTAACTTGAAAACATTTGAGTTAAAAAAAAGGCAAACCAATCCTGTTTTCAATCGTAGCGAATCAATTCGAATATATGAAATCGGTAATGATGTTTGGGTCGCAGGAACTCTTCCCGGAGCAGCATTGTTAAATAAAAAAAATTTTTACAATAACAATGTGTTTTTTTATAACGATTTTTTTATTTCTGATGTGTATAAAAATCATGAAGGAATAATTTTAGCAAGTACTTTTGATAAAGGAATAATTACTATTCCTGACCTAAATGTTCCTGATGTTATTCATCCCTTTAAAGAAGACCCCATTGTTTCATTATATTCCGATCTCAATCTTGGTTTGTTGCTTGGCTCATCAAAAGGGAAAGTAATATGTTATAACAACAACCAATTTTTTGAAATTAACTCAAAAGGAAAAAGGCCAATTGAAGGGATTTATGGACACAAAAATTCAAATATTCTTGTTTTTGATGATGAACATATTCGTGCATACAACAAACTAAACGGCAAAACAATAAACATTGTAAAGGCTTCATTAAAAGATGCGGTTTTTATATCTAAAGATGAATTTTATCTTGGAACAAATAGTGGGATTATAAAATGTTTTTGGGATGGGAAAAACAATGTCTCTTGTTCGTGGCTAAAAAATATGAGTCATCGTATTTATTCGCTTGCATACAATGATGTTGATAGCATTTTATATGCTGCAACATCAAATGGTTTATTTTTTATATCTCCGCAAAAAACAGAACTTATAAAGCAAAACTCGGAAGCCATTTTTCCAAACAGCCTTTTTTTTAATAACGGAAAATTATATGCTACCGATAAAAAAAACGGCTTGATTATTATTGAAAAAAACACCGTTGTTAATTCTATACAACTTATTATAAATGGCCGAACGGAAGCTATTAACAAAATAATGATTTACAAAAATACAATTATTGCCAAATCTTCAAATGGTCTTTTTCAATTTGATATAGCGGGAAAGCTAATGAAAACAATTCATACAGAGTTTGGATTTTCGTCACATCGCGTGTTGGATTTTACGTTTCACAATAATCAATTATGGGTAAGTCATGCGGGCGGAGTGCAACAAATTGATTTAAATTATTCAACACCCGATTCGAAAACCATCAATATTCGTTTCGATGATATTTTGGTAAACGACTTAACAACAAATAGCTTTAACTCAAACAACTTTGATAGCCAACAACGGAAATTTGAATTTATTGTTACGTGTCCAACGCTATTAAACACAGAAAACATTCATTATCACTACACACTTATCGGTTATGAAACAAAATGGAACATTAATAACTATAATTTAAACCGTATCGTCTACAATGCTTTAGCTCCGGGGAGTTATACTTTTATTATTAAAGCAGAAAATCAGGGTGTTTTCAGCAAGCACCTTTTTTATTCGTTTACAATAGTAGCACCTTTTTATGCTCGCTGGTGGTTTATTATAACTTGTATCACCTTGTTTTTGTTTGCTGTTTGGCTTGTTTATCGCTGGCAACTAGCTGTACAACGCAAAAAATCGGAGCAAATAAATGAGTTGAATGCCTCTAAACTTACTGCCATTCAATCACAAATGAATCCTCACTTTATTTTTAATTCGTTAAATTCTATTCAAGATTTAGTGTTGAAGGGCGATGTTGAAAATTCGTATTCTTATATCACTACTTTTTCGAATCTGGTAAGAAGAACCTTGAACTATTCTGAAAAAGATTTTATTGATTTTGAACAAGAGATAAAACTACTCGAATTGTATTTGTCATTAGAAAAACTAAGGTTTAAAAAAGATTTTAATTATATCATCGAAAATAAAAACATTACAGACGTTCTTCTTCCTCCTTTATTAATTCAACCCTTTATTGAAAATTCATTGGTACACGGACTGCTACACAAAGAAGGACAAAAAAATTTAAAAATTACATTTAATCTTACCGATGTTTTAATTTGCACAATTGAAGACAATGGCATTGGAAGAGAAAAAGCAAAAGCTATTAAACAACGTCAGCGCTCCGAACACGAATCGTTTTCGGGGAAAGCAATTCACAAGCGGTTTGAAATATTAAGCAATGTGTTTGATGGAGAGTTTGGATATGATTACGAAGATTTGTATGAAAACGGGGACGCTATTGGCACAAAAGTAATTTTGAAAATTCCTATAAAGCATAAATTTTAGTCCATTACTAAACGAAAGCTGTCAATTACTAAAACAAAAAGCTAAACACATAAAAACAATTATTAGGTTTGAAAGGTGAATAAGTTAAAAGCAATATTAGTAGATGATGAAGAAAGCGCAAGAGATGTGCTTGCAAATTTATTGTTACGCTTTTGTCCGGATGTGGAACTGATTGCTAAGTGTAGCAACGTACCGGATGCTGTTGAAGAAATCAAAAAAAAACAGCCTGACTTAGTTTTTTTAGATATTGAAATGCCCAACTATGCCGGCTATGAAATTGTGAATTTTTTTCATGAAATAAATTTCGAAATTATTTTTGTAACCGCTTATGATCAATATGCCATTCGTGCATTCGAAATTTCAGCTATCGATTATTTATTAAAACCAATTGACATTGAACGCTTAAAATTATCGGTATCAAAAGTAAAAACACAACTTGCACTTAAACACAACACCGAACGATTACAGCTGTTAAGCACAACACTTCAAACAAAGGAAATAAAAAATATTTTGGTTGCCGAAAAAGGGAGCCAATATTTAGTTGCCGTTGATGCTATCATTGCAATTGAGGCTCAAGAGTCGTATTGTTATATCCATACTATCGATAAAAAATACATGGTAAGTAAAAACTTAAAACATTTTGAAACCATCTTTTCCGACAATCCTTCTTTTATTCGGGTTCATAAATCATGGCTAATTGCCAAGGAGCATATTGTAAATTATTCCAAATCCGATTTATCAATCAATCTTGCTAATGGTTTAGTTGCAAAGCTTTCCAAATACAAAAAAGCAGAATTTGAAGAGGCTATCCTTTCTTAAAAAAGTCTATTCCTAAATCAAATTGGCTGTTGCTGAAATAGCATTATAAAAACAACCTATCTTATAGTATGTTTGTTTTGTAAACAATACAAAAAAATGAAATCTATTTTTAGTTTTATATTACTCTTGCTAGCTTTTTTAGGGGCAAACTCGCAGGAAAATCAAAACGAAGAGTTGGGAAAACTAACCTCTGGTAATTTTACTGTAAATAAAGTTTTAGAGAATAATGGCAATTTCAAATTTGAAACCGCATCAAAACAATGGCCAATCAGCTTTACAAAAGTCGGTAACAACTATTCGGAAGTGACTGTTAACAGAGCAGGAATTATTGAAGAAAAATACCAAGCCGACTTACCTGGCTTTCCTGCTTATTATAAATCTGAAACGAGCGATATTATCATAACTGCCATAGATAAAAAAATATACTACTATTCCTATAGTGTAAAAACGGGTGCTAGTATCAAATACATTTTTTCAGAAACAAAAATTAAAAACTATGCAGACGAAAAAGCCACACTTGACAACTATAGAAACTCGATTAAGGAACTTCAAACAACAACCCGCACTCAACGAATAGAAGAAAACAATGCCCTAGCAGCAAAACAAGAGGAAGAACATACACTGAAAGGAAAAATAATTAAATCAATAAATGTAGTTCCTGTAACAAAACCTTCTGAGGTGGGCTTGCTGAGTATCATTGCAATTGGCGTTGAAGTTACTTTAGACAATGGTAAAGTTTTAAAGACAAAAAATTTAGGCGGGTTTACTCCATACACCGATTTTGAATCGGAAGTTAGCGGTGGCGATTTTGCCGGTGGGGATTTTAAAGTAGCAGACGATAGTCGTAAAATTCCGGGGGATAAAATTGAAATTGCTGTTTGGTCAAAATATGACGACAAAAAAACAAAAGGGAAATTCAGCATTCCCGTAAATTACAAAAGAGATGTGAATTATAACTTTTCAGGAAACTCCGGTGCTTCGGGCAGAGGCGGAACCGTTGGCTATAGCATAAATGGCAAAAACGGTGAGGATGGAAAAAGTGTTAATATTTCTGTAACTACGATACAGCTGAATGGTGAACCTGTAAATAAAGTTGTAATTACAGATAAGTATTCAGGAAACATAATAGCAGAGTCTAAGTTGAATACAAATTACACCCTAAACATAAATGCAAATGGAGGAAATGGAGGAAATGGATCTGTAGATTTTGGAAACGGGGGAAATGGTGGTAACGGAGGAAATGGTGGAAATGTAACTATTACGGGAACCGGAGCTTCTTCATTAAAAAGTTCAATTATAAACAAAGGCGGTACAGGTGGGGTTGGAGGAAATGCAAAAACACAATCATTCGAAAAAGGAATGAATGGAAGAAATGGAAACAACGGAATAATCAGTAAATAATAAAAAACAATAACACAATAAAAAACAAAAAAACAGATTACTATGAAAAAAATAACAACAGTGCTAACGCTTGCAATTCTATTTGTTTTTGGATTAAAAACAAATGCTCAACTAAAAGGAAACTTTGATTCTTTTAATGAAGAAAAAGATGAATTGGGAATTACCGGACAATACTTTGGAAAAAGTGATAAAAAGGGCTATGGGTTTAAATTTGTAAAAGAAGCCGATGGAAAAATTGTAAACGAGCTACACTATTATGAAAAAAAGAAAACACCGCAACCGGCACTTAAATTAACGTTAAAAGAAAGCTATTATAACAAAAATAAAGTAAAACTTTTTTATGTATGGATGACTGCAAGTGCTAGTGGATATGTGGAAGTACTAGAAGTAGATCCTGGTGTTTTTGCTCAAATTCAACAAACGCAGTACAGCTCAAACGGAGGGCCCGCTCCTTTAGAAGCAAATAGAAAAGTAACAGATGTCTACATTAAAGATCAAGCAAAATTTGAAACTTGGGATGTAGAAACAGCACAAGCAAAAGTAGATCTGATTATCGCTTCACTAAACACCGAAAAAATTGAAAAAGAAACCGCTGAATGGATGAAAAATGAAATTTTTGCAAAGAATGTTGACAAAGTTGTTTTTGCGGCACAATGGTACCATTTACAAAAACAAGGCTATCCAGACAAACTTGCTGTAAGTGGTGCTGATTTTAAAACAGAATTAGACATGGGAGGAAACATGAACTTCATGGCATTCTTTAGCGTTCCTCCTAGTGTAAAATATCCTGGCCAACAAATCAACATTGAGTATGAAATGGCTGGCAAAAAAACAAACAGAGAAACATTAAGAAAAAAATCTGCTGCTTGGAGTAATATGGTGAAAATTTTAGAAACAAAAAATTTCGAATACCGCCAATCGCCAACAAGAGCAATTCGTGAATACAATCAATACCAAAGTCAATTTGTGCAAGATTATGCTGCAATTCAATTGTTATATGATAACAAAGACAAATTAAAAGTTGGTCAAACTTATGATTTTACAGTAAGAGTATATGTACACCGTGATGGCGAAAACGGAGCTGTTCTTGCAGAAGGAACTGTGAAGTTAAAATACACTGAGGCTGCTAAAAAAGTTTTTGAAGGAGACCCAACAAAACCAGAAGCAAAAGGTGTTTTCGCTCAATTTGAACAATTTTTAAATGAATAATAATATATTTCCTTTTTTTAAAACCCATCCTTTCGGATGGGTTTTTTTATCTATTCCTAAAGCCAATTGGCTATTGCTAAATAAACTTTCGTTCTTTTTTTGTTTTCATCTATTCTTGTGTAAAAATCATATTAAACAAAAAACATGAAAAAAAATTTACTTTTAATTGCCCTTGCTTTTATTGGCTTTAGTTCCTTTTCGCAAATTATTTATGTTAATCAGCTTGCGAGTGGAGCTAACAATGGCACATCTTGGAGCAACGCCTACACAAACTTAACAATAGCACTATCTAATGCAACAACCAATAGCACAATATGGATAGCGGCAGGCACATACAAACCCCACTTAAGTTCAAGATCTGACAATTATAATCTAAATCTAAGCGGATTAAAAATTTACGGAGGTTTTGCTGGTAATGAAAGCTCGTTGAATCAACGTGTTTTCGGAAGCAATGAAACCATTTTATCTGGTGATGTTCTTGGAAATGATAGTGGCACTCCCGCCTATTCAAATTCTACCTACAATGATAATAGCTATCATGTAATCAATGTTGGTACAGCAGGAAACAATTTTACTTTAGATGGATTAACCATTACGGGTGGTTTTTCAAATGGTAGTGCAACAGGTTTTCTTGCAGACGGTTCTGGCATTTATATCGCTGATAACATTGCCAAGTTTACTTTACAAAACTGTAAAATTACTAAAAACGTATGCAGACAAGGGGGCGCGCTATCTGCTCCAAGCTTGCAAGGGTCAAACGACACAATAACTATTAACGCTTGTGAATTTTCAGAAAATGTGGCAGGCTATGGCTCTGGGCTTTATATTAGCCTAAACACTGCAGGAAGAACGATAAATATCAGCAATTGTTTGTTTGCTAAAAACAAAGCAACAAACACTTCAGGTACAAATGGCTATGCAGGTAGCTCTATCTGGATTGCTGGGTATGGAACCGGCTCTAGTATTTCAACAAACATTACCAACTGTACATTTGCAAAAAACTCAGACGATGGCACTTATGCGGGAATGGCTAACACCAATCGCTCTACTGTAGTTCTATCTCGAGCTTTTTCGGGTTCTCCTCACAGCGTAACAATCAACAATTCTATCTTTTGGGACAATACAAACCCCGGAGGAGTTGCACCAGCTGTTTCTAAAGCAAATGACAATATTATAGCGTCTTCTTTATTGTTGATACACAACATTGATGAAAATAATTTTTCTGGACTAAGCCAAAGCACAGGCTCTACTGGCAATAACAACTCCGACCCACTATTTGTTAATTCAACAGGAGGAAATTACCAATTATCATCAGGCTCTCCTGCTATCAACACAGGAGATAACAATAGTGTTGTGGGGTTCATTGATTTATTTAATAATCAACGTATTTTTAACACAACCGTTGATAGAGGCGCTATTGAGTTCGATAGTACACCAACAAACATTGGCGAACCAAACGCCTTAAACAATGTTACGATTTATCCAAATCCTACCAACTCTGTTATAAACATTCAATGTGATGAAAATGTGAAAGCTGTTTTCGTTTATAACACATTAGGGGCATTGGTTCAAACAGAAAATCAAGTAACATTTACAATTGCAGAATTACCTACTGGAATTTATTTTATAACTATTCAAACAGAAAACAATAGCATTACTAAACGAATTGTAAAACAATAGGAAAGTGTTATTGCAAACTAAAACCCACCCTTAGGGATGGGTTTTTTTGTCCATTGCTAAAACCAATAGGCTGTTGCTGAAGTTTAAGTTCTTCAACATATAAAATTGGTGTAATCTTATTATAAATTTTAAAATATTAATTTGTTATGAAACCAATAACGTCTTTTTTTATCCTGAGCTTTTTAATAATCATTTCACAAAAAGTAACTGCACAAACACTTGAACCACATTGGTGGCAACCCGATGGCGAAGTAAGCGCTGTGACCAAAGATACGGTAAACAATATTGTTTATTTAGGTGGAACATTTTCTTCTGTTGGTCCTAGTTATCCGTATGGGGCAGAACTAGATGCAAGTACTGGCTCTTGCACAGATGTGCCTAGAGCAAATGGAATTATATATGCATCTGTAACAGATGGAAGTGGCGGTTGGTATATCGGTGGTGATTTTACAATGATTGGTGATAGTGTTCGAAACCGCTTGGCTCATATTAATCCTGCTGGTCAGGTGTCTGCATGGAACCCAAACGCAGATGGTTCTGTAAGAGCGATTGCTGTTTCGGGAGGAATAGTATATGCTGGAGGAAGTTTTTTTAACGTAGGTGGATTTGCACGTACTCGATTAGCGGCAATAGATGCAACAACAGGCATTGTAACAAGTTGGAATCCGGGCGCAAACTCTTTTGTATATTCAATTGCTGTTTCGGGAACAACAATATATGTTGGTGGCGACTTTGGAACTACTGGTGGACAAACAAGATCTAGAATCGCAGCAATTGATGCAACAACTGGATTAGCATCGGCATGGAACCCAAACTCAAACGGTATTGTTTATACAATCGCAGTTTCCGGTGCCAATGTGTACGTTGGCGGAGCATTTACAATTATAAACGGAAATGGAAGAAATAGAATAGCTGCAATTGATGCAACAAACGGTTTACCCACCACATGGAACCCCAATGCAAATAATAATGTAAATACAATTGCAGTTTCTGGAACAACCATTTATGCCGGTGGAACATTTACAACCATTGGCGGACAAACAAGAAATAGAATAGGCGCGCTTGATGCGACAACAGGATTGGCAACTGCGTGGAACCCAAACTCAAACAACACAGTAAATACAATTACTGTTTCGGGAACAACCGTTTATGCCGGTGGAATGTTTACTACCATTGGCGGACAAACAAGAAACAGAATAGTTGCTCTTGATGCCACAACGGGAATGGCAACAACATGGAACCCAAATGCAAACAATGCTGTAAATACAATTTCAACATTTGGAACTGAAGTTTATGCAGGAGGAGCATTTACTGCTATAAACTCTGTTACAAGAAATAATCTTGCTGCAATTGACGCAACAACAGGTGTTGTTACCAGCTGGGACGCTAATGCTAATGGTGCTGTTTATGCTCTTACTTTTTCGGGAGACAATCTATATGCCGGAGGTGCGTTTACACAGGTTGGCGGACTAACAAGAAATAAAATAGCGGCAGTTAATTCAACAACGGGACTTCCAACAAGCTGGAGCCCTAATGCCGGAATAAGTGGAACGGTTTATACCTTAGCTAAATCCGGAAGTATAATTTATGTTGGCGGAGCATTTACAAACATTGGTGGACAGCCAAGAGGCTCAATTGCAGCCATTGATAGTGTTACTGCAGCAGCAACATCATGGAATCCAAGTGCCGGGGCTAATGTGTGGGCTATTGTTGCATCCGGGAACACCGTATATGTTGGAGGCGAATTTACAAACATCGGAGGGCAACCTAGAAACAGAATTGCGGCAATTAATGCCACAACAGGTTCAGCAACATCATGGAACCCAGGCGCAAATGCCACCGTATATGCAATTGATGTGTTGGGCACAACTATTTATCTTGGCGGAACATTTACAGCAACCGGTGGTTCTACTAGAAACAGAATAGCAGCAATTAATAACGCAACAGGGCTTGCAACAGCCTGGAACCCCGCTTCCAATGGAGCCGTTTATAGCATTAAAGTTTCCGGAAGCAATGTGTATGTAGGCGGAGCTTTTACTAATATTGGTGGACAACCAAGAAATTACTTAGCGGGATTAAATACGGGAACAGGACTTGCAAGCGGCTGGAATCCAAATATGAATAACGCTGTTAATTCAATTTATACACAAGCCGACACAATATATGCTGGAGGCAATTTCACTACTGTTCAATCAAAGCCACGAAATAAATTTGCTGTTTTCTCTCTTCCCTGTGCTCCTCCTTCCATCAGTAGTCAACCAACAGCTCAAACGGTTTGTGTTGGCGCAAATGTAACACTTAGTGTTGGTGCAAGCGGTTCCGGTCTTTCTTATCAATGGAAAAGAGGAACAACAAATATTGGAACAAATGCATCAATCTTAAACTTAAATAGTGTAACAACAGGCGATGCAGGAAATTATACGGTTGAAATAACAGGAGCGTGTGGAAACATCACATCTGTTTCTGTTGCTCTAACTGTTAACCCAATTCTAACACCTACATTTACTGCTGTTGCACCAATTTGTTCGGGGGCATCATTATCAACGCTACCAACTACTTCTAATAATAGCATCGCTGGAACTTGGTCGCCTGCATTGAATAATACCGCAACAACAACCTATACATTTACGCCTACTGCTGGGCAATGTGCTACAACTACTGCAATGACAATTACAGTGAACAACAATGTTACACCTACATTTACTGCTGTTGCACCAATCTGTTCGGGAGCATCATTATCAGCTCTGCCAACTACTTCTAATAACAGCATCACAGGAATTTGGTCGCCTGCATTGAATAACACAGCAACAACCACTTATACATTTACACCAACAGCAGGACAATGTGCTACTACTACAACATTAACTATTACGGTAAACAATAATGTAACACCTACTTTTACAGCCGTTGCTCCTATTTGTTCTGGAGCAGCATTGTCGCCATTATCTACTACATCTAACAACAGCATCACAGGAACTTGGTCGCCTGCATTAAATAATACCGCAACAACAACCTACACATTTACACCTACTGCAGGACAATGTGCTACTACAACAACATTAACAATTACCGTTAATTCATTGCCTGCAACGCCTACTGCAAGCGTTACAACGCAACCAACATGTGTAATCAGCGGAACAATTTCAGTAAGCGCTCCTACTGGTGCAAATATTCAATACAGCATTGGTGGAGCATTTCAAGTAAGTGGAATATTCAGCGGACTAACAGCAGGCTCTTACAATGTTGTTGCTCAAAACACAACAACAGGTTGTATTTCTAACCAAACCATATTGGTTGTAAATGCTCCTCCGGGAGCACCCGCTACACCTACAGCTTCTGTAACCGCTCAACCAATTTGTGCTAGTCCAACAGGAACAATTGTAGTAACAGCCCCAACAGGAGGAACAATTGAATATAGTATTGGTGGTGCCTACCAATCAAGTGGAACATTTTCAGGATTAGCTCCAGGCAATTACAATGTTACAGCTCAAGACATAAGTACC
>JAEUTT010000338.1 GCA_016787165.1 Bacteroidia bacterium
AACTTGCAGGAAGCAAAAACAGCATTGGATAAATTACTCTCCGTAAAATTGCAATTTATAAAATCACAATTTTCATACTCTGCAATTTCAAAAGGAGTTTTAGCTGTTTCGCGCTTTTCAAATGTTTTACCCTCAATGTAATTCATTCCAATATTAATATCTGATAAAACGAATAGTTTTAATATAAGCCAACTGCTGAAAAGAAATAAAATACACTCCGCTTTCCCACTTTTCACTTTCTAAATTTACATTTAATTTTCCTTTCATATCCGTAGTACATTCTTTTGTAAAAACTGTTTGTCCAACTACATTAGCCACAACTAACACCGAAGTACTATTAGGAATACCATCAAACAATACTGTTATATTTTCACGACTTGGATTAGGATAGGCATGCACAAACAATTGTTCTTGCCCTATCGTTTCTATGTTAGTAAGTGTAGTGTACCATATACTGTCTATCCATTCGGGATGATCAATGTATGGATTTCGATTATTTTGAATTTGATACACCGCATTATTACGTGCAATTTCTTTAGCACTTACCGTATCCTGATGTGCCCATTGTAAAAGCAAATCTACTTGCCAAGGCAGCAAGTTTGATTTATTAGTAGCCGCTGATGTTGACCAACCTGCATCTTCGTTCATATAGCGCGTTGACATATAAAAATAACTACGAGCAAAATCTCCTTTGTATTCATCTATAGGTTCAAATGCGGCAGAAGAATAACCTGTGCTTGACGAAAAACCCAAAGTACTACCGTTAAGTGTAGTTGTATTTACAAATCCTACTTCGGCATAAGGATAATTACTTCGTATATTATTTACATATCCATCGGTAGGATAAACATGAAAAAGATCAGATGAAGGAGTGGTTTCGGAGTTAAACCAACTTTGTGGCCATGAATGTTCTCTATTATAACAATCGGCTTCCGAATTATAGGAGCCACATTGATTAGTAACAAATGTAAACTGATAAGGAGGAGTACCACCGGGCACATCACTATACATATCCCATACTTTTCCGTTTGCTTTTTTATCGGTAGTTTGAAAATGTGTCCACAAGCTGGCATAACTAACCGAATTATGATTTTTAATAATGTTGTGCAAAGCTAATTTTAAAGAAGCACCTGTTAAACCTTGAGCTGCATTGTAATAACCGGAAGGTATTTGTGCATGCACTTGAATAATGAAGCTAAGAAAAAATAAAATTCGTATGAAGTGTTTCATGTATTACAAATGTACGAAAAAGAAATGCCTTGCATACTTATAGCATTTTAAAAACAGAAAATTGAATTTTTTATTTTAATTGGCGGGAATTTGGCTTACACAGGCGAAGACGCCTTGTTCATTATGACGTAGCTAGACCTACCTATCGACAGGCAAGCGCTACGCCTAACGGGGCAACATCGCATTATTGCTAAAAATAAAATACTTCAATCATTAGCATTAATTGATTTTCAATTTTGTGTTTTATCAATCTATTTTCCTATGTTTAATTGTGCTGTTGTCATTTCGAGCTTGTCGAGAAAGTGTGTAAGCATTTGAAACAATACTATCTGTATGACAGCTACTACCTCCTTAAAAAGAAACAAGCCTACCTAAAAAAAGCAGAGTCTCTAAGTTTGTTTCTATTAAAAAAAATGAAACAAACTTAAAGACTCCTAGTTTATTGTTTATTCATTTGATAACAAATGAATTTTAAAAAATTATTACGTTGGAAAATATTGGTTAATATATTTTTATTGAATAAGAACTTTTTGATTATACACCATTGAGTCATTAAAAATTTTAACAAAATAAATTCCTTTAGGTAAATCAGAAAGGTCTATTTTCATTTGCTGCTGAACATTTGATGTTAAAAAAACTAATTCTCCAACAACATTATAAATTTCTATATTTAATTTATCCTCTGCATTATTCTCAAATGTTAGCGTAAAAATACCAGTTGAAGGATTTGGAAACACTGAAATTAATGACTCATCCATTCTTTCATTTATCCAAGTAGATACAGGTGCGCACATATTGCTAACTGAAACTAAACTCCAACTATTAACAGATGTTGCATTACCCAATTGCCCTTGAGAATTTCCTCCACTAGATTGTGCTGATTGATCATTTTTAACAAAAACAGAATGATACCAACCGGTTGTTAAAGCTACAATATTACTTAAGTCGGTAAGTTGAGTCGGATTCGGATTAGGGTCAAAACCAGTATTTACACCCGTTCCAAATTGACCTGCATTATTAATTCCACATGCCCAAACCGTTCCATCATTTTTCAGAAAAAATGAACTTCCTGTTGGCCCTGCTTTTATTTCAACGATATCAGTAAGTGTATTAACAGCAACAGGTGTTATTGCTCCATCTGTTGTGCCATCTCCTAATTGCCCATAACTGTTACTCCCAACTCCCATAACTGTTCCATCGTTTTTCAAAAATAAAGCATAACCATCTCCAGCAGATATTTTTGTTATTCCCGACAATCCTACAATTTGAACAGGCGTATTTTGAGCTGCAAAATAACCACATAAATAAACCGTTCCATCATTTTTTAAAAACAGTGATTGTGTTGCCCCAGCCGAAACAGCAATAATATCAGACAATGTAGGTATTTGAATTGGAGTAACTTTATTTACATTGGTACCATCTCCCAGTTGTCCCACTTGATTATTTCCGGAAGCCCAAACGGTTCCATCTGCTTTTAAAAATAGTGAGTGCGCTCCTCCGGCAGAAATAGCAATAATATTAGAAAGAGAAGGTGATTGAACTGGAGTATACTGAGTAGTTGTTGTACCATCACCCAACTGTCCCATTTGATTATCTCCACAAGCCCAAACGGTTCCATCAACTTTTAAAAAAAGTGTCATGCTAGCGGCAGCCGAAACTTCAACTATTTGAGTAAGCGATGGAATAGCGGTTGGTATCGTTCGAAAACTTGTTGTACCTAATCCTAACTGGCCAACAGAACCTGCGCCCCATACTCTTGGAATAGAATCGTTGCAAATAGCTACCGAATGCATAGCACCAGCAGAAACCGATTGTGCATTTAATTTAACAACTGTAATTAAGCAAACGCTTAAAAGAAAAATTGTACTCCTTAAAAATAATTTAGTTTTCATCATGCTCTTGTTTTTAAGTTAATACTCTTAGTTTTTTTGTTCTAGTAATTATTACAAATAAAGTATGGACTCTGTATGTTTAAACTAAATGTTCTACTTAAAGTAAAATTAATTTTAGCAACGACAATATTACAAGGTATTTGTTTTTTAACCTTACCAAAATTTAAATAATCTTACTAAACTCATTAAATTCATAGTTTTATTTAAAAGTGGAAAGAATGCAGCTAAATACAGTATAAAGTAGACAATATCTACATCTTTACTTTATAATTAGAAAATAAATAATTAGTTTTTGAATTCCACTGTAAATACAGTTGGAGGAGTTACTCGTTTTTTGGGTTCTGCGTTTTTCATGGTTACACGTTTTTAGTGTAAACCTATTTTAGGACGAGACATTTAGAAAAAACTTTCATACGAAGAACGAAACCCCGCCTGACGCCAAACCCTTGTTGCCTGCTGCCGTTCTTTCAGTCGTTGTTTTGTCTGTCGTGGTGCGTTGGCTTGGTAGCTCTTTTGCATTTTTCTGTTTGGTTTTGTGTGTAGGCAAAATGCAAATGTGCTACCAAAAGCGTAGTATTATTTTTTCTTCAATATGCTTTTTAATTCTGGAACAGATAAAGGCTCTTTTTTTCTGTGAATCATAGAATGACAATTCGGGCAAAGCGGAATTAAATCTTTTATCGAGTCAATTTGATATTTTTCTCCTATCTCTGAAATAGGAATAACGTGGTGAACGTGAATAAAATCCTTCCCGAACTCCCCATAAGTGTCATAAAAATTGAAATTACAAATTAGACAAGAATATCCGTAATGCTCTACACACAATCTTCTTGCAAGAGGATTTCTTTCATATTTGTTTAAGACAACTTGATATTTTTCGCCTTCATATAATACACTTGGTTCTTGAATGTTCGCTGCTGTTGAAGCAACTTTAAAAGACCAAGTTATTTTTACGGGAATAGTTTCTGAAAATTCTTTTGCTGTTACACTTCCTTCATAAGTAAATGGTAGAGAGTTATCCGTTCTCGTAAAAAGATGAATGTCGTAACTTGGATTGTCAGCTATCATTTTCCGAATAAGAGGCTGATTAATGTTAGAGTTTGTTTTTGCTTCCCAATGAAACAAATCTCCGTCCCATAAATTATTGTAATCGCTTCCTGTTCTTCCCGGAATGCCAACATTTGCAAAAATGTAGATGTTTCCTTCGTATTCTCTGTATCCGGTATCCCAAGCACCTTTTTGTTTTTCTATGGGAACAGACAATATTTCGTAAATGTCATTTTTCGTGTATAGTTTATCAGGTTCAAACATCATCTATTCGGATTCATAATAGCAATACCAAGCCTTGCAGTGTGTGATGATAATTTTTGAAGAACATCGGCAAATAATTTATCTTTTGCTTTTGCGATGATTTTATACTTTGATGTATCCTTCAAATCATCTTCCTTAATCGTTTGAAATTTGTAGAAATCAAAAATTACCATTTGTGGGTTTTTAATATCCTTAATATCAATTGGGTGTAAAAAAGAGTAAAACCCATCGCCTTTGAAATATTTTTCTCTTAACTTATCATCAAAGTCCAACATTATTCCACCAACAACTCGTGATTGAAGTTGTTTCTTCTTGCCCGCAAAATCACAAGGCGGTGTTACTTCAATTGCTATTCGTTTGATAGTTTTAGGTTCTTCAATTTCCTTACCGTTAGCGTCTTTTTTCTTGTCTTTGAAATCACTCAATTTAATCTCATTATCCTTGTGGTAAAACGCATTGAAATAAATAGGATTTTGATTTTCCACTACTTCATAAATGTTACCCGGAAGAACTACATCTTGCAACAAGTTGTGAAAATCTAACAATAACAACGAATTAAGTTTTGAAAACACTTTTGTTTTTTCTTCACTTGCCTCATATTTTAAATTATCGAGATTAGAAAACAAATCTTCTACATCGTTGTGGCTATTTGAGATTTCAACCTGTAAAGAGTCCATTAACGATTTAACCAAGTCTTTTTGCAAAAACGGATTAACTTGTTTCAAGGATATTTTTACTGCTTCTTTTGCCTGTTCAGAGTTGTCTTTTGGCGTAATGTTTACAGGAATTCCAGTGTAATTACACGCCAAGTTGAACAAAACGGCTTCAAGATGTTTGTTCTTTTTCTCATTCGTTTCAAACAAATTGTATAATGTAGAAACTGTATTATCAGAACCTTTTTTTACGGCTTTATTCCATTCGATAAAAAATGAAGATGAAACATCTTTTTTCAAAACATCTGCCAATTCATCTAAAATGCCATTGTAATTTCCTTGCTTTGAATATTTCGTTTTGTCTAATGAAACAATAAACAAGGGCTTGGTAAACGGATTTCTCTCGTTAAAAATCTTGTTACAAAATTCATTGAAATGATTGGAATGTTTTGTCCATAAAACAATACCGTAAGTCCCGAAATTGGCACTAATAATTGTTTTGAAATACTTTCTTATCAAGGCAATATTCTCAACCGATTGTTTAGAATCGTCTAAATACAAATCGAGAAAAATTAATTTGCGATTATTGAATGCTGTTGTTTTGTTATCTAATTCGGTAGGCGTGTAGTGTTTTACCCAAATATCTTTTTCTTCAAGAAACTCTTTTAATTTTTCAATTTCTTTTTCAGAATCGTCAATGATTAACGCACTTGTAATAAATTCTTGCAGCATACTTTTATTTTTTTTCTTTCGGAAAACAGAGAG
>JAEUTT010000349.1 GCA_016787165.1 Bacteroidia bacterium
AAAGGCAAGATCTTATTGAACCCAATTTAAACAAGCAAAAAATAGATTTTCTTTTCTCTTATCACGACTCAGTTATTGTTGTGACAAAAAACAAAACCTTCTTTATTGACAACTCATTTAACTTACAGGAAGTCAAAAGAAAGGAACGAATGTATGGAGATGGACCATATGAAGACAGCTTGTATCATGTTTACGCTTGCTGTGCAGGTGAATTTGGAGGTTCGGTATTCTTCCTAAATAAAAAAAGTAACAAAACATATTCCTATTTTGCTACTTGTGCGACACAAATTTTAAAATTTAAAGACCAATATGTTGTTTGCAACAACTTAGGTCATTTATCAGGAAGTATGAGTTTTTTATTTGTGCCTGATCCGACAAAACTCTATGAGTTGACTGACGAAAATCAGAAAAATCATTGCAATTGGTATGTTGAAGTTGACAGTTTAAAAAACTATTGGAAAAAAAGCCCCAAGGGGGGAGTTAACTTTTACAGTGGTGCTTATTCTACAATGTCTTTAATATCATTTATAGTTAGTGACAGTTTATATTCTTTTCTCACTAATGACAGCACAACATTTATAGCGGTTCATAAAGGTGATACAACTTATGAGCGGCACAGAATTTTAAGTAAGCCCATTCGTTTTCATCAAACACAAATTATTAAAGCAGGGAACAAGCTTATCAGCTTATACCAATTAACTGGCGGCTCACCGATTGAAGCATATTTCACAAGAGGAAATAATTCGGGACTTATAATTATTGATAAAAACAAAATTGACATTTTAGACAGGTTTCAAAATGCAAAATAGTTTGACAAAGAACAACTACAGGCAATAGGCGCATTTGCGCTACAGTAATACATCCTCGGTTTTTGGTATAAGCTTCTGTAAATCAATGATAGTTATTTATTGTTCCTGAAAATATAGTAGCGTATATTAGCGTAAATACACATGTCGGCAGCAATATTATCGCACAACCAAAACATTTAAAGAGAAATGAGAGAAGAAGATATTTTTGATTTAGAGGCTTCTATAAAAGTTCTTGCAGGGACATTTCCAGAAATTGACAGCGTTTATATTTTCGGTTCAAGACGATATGAAACTGGCAGCACTCGTTCTGATATAGACATTTTATTGACAACGACCGGACGAATTCAACCAGCTAAACTTAGAGATTTTACATTAGAGAACAGCACCGCATTAGATTTGTTTTTACTTGATAACGGGAAAGCAACAAGTGTTGCCAACGAAAGCTACATTACAGCAGAGAGCAACGATGAGTTAATAAAAAAAATTGACGCTGTTTTATTGTATGACAAACACAATGGAGCAAGTGCTGAATTAATCAGGCGCAAGAAAATAGAAGTTGATAAAAGAATAAATCACGAATTAACTTCTCTTCCAAACGGGACGGCAGAATATTTTGAAATCAGTGCCTTAAAAAAATATTTCAAAGCTGCAAGAGAACACGGTCTTCCTGCAAAGCCGTATATTGGTGTTTCAACAGAAGAAGCAAGTGAATTTATTATCACAATAATACGAAGTCTTATAACTGCAACCGATACAGTTACCAATTACGGACAAGCAAGAAAAGGCTGGACGAACGACTTGCAAAGTGAGTATGATTTTCAAAATTTATTTTGGATTACTGTTAAGCCTTGGTTGCCTGGTTTAAGTAGAGAGCAGGTAGCCATAGTATACGATCGTAACAAAAAGCAATCTGACTTTAGTGTTTTTAACGACCAGTTAGTTTTAGAGCTAAAACACATAAAAGATGACGGCGATAAAAGAGAAACTGTAAAAACCTTAGAGGGGTTAAAAACATTTTATCAACAACATCCGAATGTTAGACGTTTGATTTTTGCTATACTTGTAGACAAAGCTGTAGACCTTGACGATAAAAAATGGGAAGCAGACTTCTCTTATCCTGACCATACTCCATCAGTTATTACAATCATAGTTCGGAACAAGTAGAAATACTGCTGCCAAAAAAAGTATTTCTGCAAATGGGTCAGAACATTGAAACATCAGCTATGTGCAAGTATCAACAACGTTTCGGGCTAGACATTCAGTGTTCAACTTTAATTCTTAACTTCAAGAACATTTTTTCAATTGGCAGCGGTTATGGGCAGACAGGATGCTAATTCCCAATCTCCATAAAACTCTGTTCGTTGTACGCAATTTATTGATAGGATAAAAATTTGAATAATCTACATGACTGTAAGTAAAGAAAGAGTCCTAAATAGAATTAGTGAACTTTTAGAATTAAACAAGGAAGTTCTAAAAGAAGAAGGTTCATGGAACCAAATAAATATGGAAAAGGTCATTTTAGGAACTTTGACAATCATTAAAATGACATATGGTGAAGGTACAAATCAAGAAATGTTTTTAACAACCCTAAGAGACGATTTTTTTGCAAACAAACCTCATTCGAATAATGTTTGGAAAATAACCACATACATTTCTGGATTTTTAGACACCTTAAAATCAGATATCGAATTTGACTTTATTGAATCAATAGAGAAAAAAGCTGCTGGAGAAGTTTATGGTGACCTTTTGACTCTTTCAAAAAAACTCATTGATGAAAATAGTAAAGAAGCAGCAGCAGTTTTAGCTTGCGGAGCTTTGGAAGACAGTTTAAAGAAGTATGCTCAACATCACGGGTTGAATGTTTTTGATTCTGACTTATCTCAAGTAATCAACTCTTTAAAATCAAAATCATTATTAAAAGGGCCACAAGCCGGAGTTGTGCAATCATATGTAGCATTAAGAAACAAAGCTTTTCATGCCCAATTCGATAAAATTGAAATACCTGAAATTAAAAGTTTAATTGCGTTTATTGAATCATTTCTATTTGAAAACTTCAAGTAACTGTGTACAACATTGGTATTGCCAATAATGGGTCTTGAGATTGGATCAATCAGCAGCGGTAATTCTGCTGGGCTGCGGTTCGGGGCTCGACGAATAAAGCCCAGCTTTAGTTCTTAATATTCAACTTTATCAAAAAGCCAGGCAGCGGTTCCGGTCGGCCGAATATGAAATTCCCCACAATCGGCAATACCTGGGCGTTGTATGCAATCCTATTAACAATAATCAAAGTGGAAAAAAGTCAAACACAAGTAGATAAAGAGCTCGCAATTATAGAAAAGTGGTATGCCATTCAAAAAAAATTAGTCCTCCACTTCAAGCCGATATATGCTGGAAAAGTTACAGATCGGGAGATTTTTGATGCATTATTTA
>JAEUTT010000358.1 GCA_016787165.1 Bacteroidia bacterium
CAAAATGCCTGCAATTAAGTTCACTCTTCTTTTCATACCTCCAGAGTATGTTGATATTCTGCGGTTAGCCGATTCTGTTAGACCAAAATTATGCAACCACATTTCAATTTTATCTTTCAATGCTTTTCCATGTAAACCATACATGTGTCCATAAAAATCTAAATTTTCACGAGCTGATAATGTAGGATACAAAGCAATATCTTGTGGTACAATTCCAATAATTTGTTTGATACTTGTCAAATCACCATGTAAATTCATTCCATCAACCAACACCTTACCACTTGTTTGAGGAAACAAACCACATAAAATAGAAATAGTAGTAGTTTTTCCTGCGCCATTTGGACCTAACAAACCAAATATTTCGTTACGGCCTATTGATAAAGAGATACCATTCACTGCAGGCGCATCAGCACCTTTGAATGTTTTGGATAAATCGTATATGTCAATAATAGCGTTAGAACTCATAATTGTGGGTGGCAAATTTAACAAAATTGAAGGAATAAAGAGATAAGATTATAAACAATCTATACCCTAAGCCAATATTATGGTTTAATGAATTGGAGTAATAATTCATCTTTAAATTTAGCTCCATCTCTAATCCATTGCTTTTTAATACCTGTAATCATGAAACCGTGTTTTTGAAAAAACAAAATACTAGGCTCATTGTCGGTGGTAATGTTGCAATAAATCTGCTTTACATTTAATGTTTCAAAACAATAATGCATCAATAGCTTAAGCGCTTCGGAAGCATAACCATTCCTGCGATCATCTTTTTCGGAAATTAAAATACCGACACCAACACGCAGATGATTAGGAGCAAAATCAAACAAATCAATACAGCCAACTGGCTTATTGTTAATATCACAAACTATTAAACGAAACTGCTTAGCTGTATAAATATCCTCATGAGCGCTTGCAATGTATTGTTCTAAAACAAATTTTGAATAAGGAGTTTGCGTATGGCTTATAATCCAATTATCGGTATCATTTTCCCACTTGTACAACAGCTCAATATCAGAAAGCTCAAGTGCACGTAAATAAATTAAATCCCCTTTTAACATCATTGTTGATTTGTTTTTTTTATTTGTGCAGCTTCTTCATTAGCTTTATCAATTCCTTTATTTAACTCTGCTAAATTATACAATGGTAAATGAAAATGTTCTTCATCAATAAAAAGTGAAGTGCTGTGTTCTATCAACTCCATATCTTCTAAAACGGGTAGTAAATCAAATAGATAATTTATATTATCAGATGAAACAGCATAATTTTCTTCAAAAAATTGTTTGATGGGGCTTAAGCAAGTTGCAACATTTACTGCTACTTTTGGAAATTGAGCTATGGTTGTAATAAAATGTTCTTTTAAGTATAAACTACTAAATGTTAAATGTGGCTTAATTTTTACAAACAAGCTAGGGATTTTGCGCTGTGACACATTACGAATAAGCGCTTCCACCGACACGTTTATCTCATGTCCTTTAATTGTTAAGGAGTGGTACTGTTTGTCTACAATCAAACCAATATGTGGAGGAGTTCGCTTGGCATGTAAAATAACAATATACAGCCCATTCAACAAATCAGTTTCAGAGAATGTTTTGTTTATTTTTAATTGATGTTTTTCTGTTACTTGCATTCAATTTCTCCTTTAAAAACAAATGTAGCAGGCCCTTCTAACCAAACATCAGTATACGAGTAATTTGCTTGCTTAGTAAATTTAACTTTTAAATCACCACCCAATGTTTGTATATCACAATAATTGTTTGTGGTCGCTACTCCCGCTAATGAAGCTACAATTGCAGCCGCAGTAACACCTGTTCCACAAGAATACGTTTCACCTTCTACTCCACGCTCATACGTTCTTACAAATAGTGATTGATTATTTT
>JAEUTT010000488.1 GCA_016787165.1 Bacteroidia bacterium
GGGTTGATATTGGGATTCATTTTTAAAATTTGGTCTTGTACAAAAGTAAGAAAAGCATCCCGATTATGGAATGCTTTTCTTAAATATTATAATTTACGTTTATTATTTCAAAGTAATTGCTGATTGCCCTATTACTACTTCATCAGCAATGATTTCTACTAAATATTTTCCAGGAACAAAAGCTGTTGGGTTTCCACAAAATACATCTACCGAAACCTCTTCGTTTTTATAATTGATATCTTGCTTGCCTGCAAAATAACCTCTACTTCCATTAAATTTAACAACATTCATATCATCCGGAGATTTACAAATCTCTTTCCCTTCAGGTGAAACAATTCGAACATAAACTGTTTTGGTTCCCGATTTAGCAATTTTATTTTCACCAATAACGCATGATACTTTAATGCGTTCAACACGAGATGCTTTGGTTGTTTCAACTTCTTTTGTTCCGCCTGATTTGAATTTTATCCCTTTAACTGTAGGGTTTTCGGCTTTTAGAATAGAGCCTAAATTAACTGTACTTTGAAGTTTTTCTTTGTCTTTAGCTAGTTGAGACGACTTATCTTTTTCTGCAGTTAAATCGTTTGATACTTTTTCTTTTTCTGCTAAAATGGTTTTGTTTAGTGTGTTTAATGAATCAATCTCAACAATATAGTGCTTCATGATTTTACGCAGTGTTTCGGTTTCCTTGCGTAGTTTAGAGATGATGTATGAATCATTTTTATGCTTTTCAGCTTGTTCTAATAACTCGGCAATTAATACACGTTTTTCTTCTAGTTCCTTTTGTAATGCTACGTCATTGGTTTGCAATGTGGCATATTCTTGTTGTAATTCTAATAAATCAGATTTTACATTATCACGCTCAATAATTACTTCTTGTTTTTCTACAATAATGGTTTCTTTTTTGCTCTTTTCCATTAACCATAAGCCAATAAAGGCAATATTACCTAATAACAAAAGAATGATTAAGAGGATAAGTTTTTTGTTGCTTGATTTTTTTTCTTCTTGATTATTTTCCATAATACGTTTGAATGTTTATTTTCGTGGCACAAAGGTATGTAATTTATAGTGTTCAATCACAAAAACTATGCTAAAGGATTTTTTTGCATTAATTTACCCTAAAATTTGCCTCTCCTGTGGTAAAAACCTATTTAAAAATGAGCAATCCATTTGTACATATTGTAACTACCATTTACCCAAAACCAATTATCATTTAGATAACGATAATCCAATAGAAAAAATTTTCTGGGGGCGAACAATTATTTTTGCTGCTAGTGCTTTTTGTAATTTTGGTAAGGGCGGAAAGGTGCAGCATTTGATGCATCAACTCAAGTATAAAGGACAAAAAGAGTTGGGTGTTACATTAGGTAAGTTATACGGTTACGATCTCAAAAAAAGCGAACGATTTAATTCAGTGGATGTAATAATACCCGTGCCTTTGCATGTCAAAAAAATTAGAAAAAGAGGGTATAATCAAAGTGCACTTTTTGCCGAAGGGTTATCTAAAAGTATGAATGTTCCTACTGATTTTAATGTTTTATACAGAGTTGTGGAATCGGAAACGCAAACTAAAAAATCGAGATTTAGCAGATGGCAAAATGTGGAAACAATTTTTCAATTGAAAGATAAAGAAAGGCTTAAAGGGAAACATATTTTATTGGTAGACGATGTTATTACTACGGGTGCTACTATTGAAGCATGTGCTCAAACTTTACAACAAATTCAGGATGTAAAAATAAGTGTAGCAACCATTGCTTATGCTAGCCACTAATCTTATTTAAGAGGATAGATTTTTTGCTAACTTTGTACAATGGCAGAATCTTTGGTTATAAGCGGAATTTCTAAAAAAGAAAAATATGAATCATTACTTCCTCAACTGAAAGCTCTGGTAGAAGGGGAGAGTGATACCATTGCAAATATCTCCAATATCATGTCGGCATTAAAATATGGGATGGATTGGTTTTGGGTGGGTGTTTATTTTGTATCCCCATCTCCGGCTCTTCACAAAGTAGAGAGAGCGGCTGAGCTAGTTTTGGGTCCCTTTCAAGGTCCGATTGCATGTACTCGTATTGCTTTTGGAAAGGGTGTTTGTGGTGCTGCTTGGAAAGAGAAAAAAACAATTGTTGTAGAAGATGTAGAACAATTTCCTGGACACATTGCCTGTAGCAGTTTTTCGAAATCCGAAATTGTGTTGCCTGCATTTGATAAAAGTGGAAATGTGATATTGGTGCTAGATGTGGATAGTGAACACTTAGCAACATTTGATGAAACAGATAAAATTTATTTAGAACAAGTAATTAAGTTAATTGAAACGCTTTAATCAAAATATACTTTGTCGTTTTTGCATTACTGTTTTTGCAATTGTATTGCTAGCATCTTGTGCGCAAATTGTTTCTCCTGGTGGAGGAAAAAAAGACATTATTCCTCCTAAAGCTTTAAAATACACCCCTGATAGTGCTAAATTAAGTTTTAATTCAAAAAGTATTGAAATAAATTTTGATGAGTATATTCAATTAAAAGATTTGAATAATCAATTAATCATTTCTCCGCCTTTTCATAAAGCGCCTGACATATCTGTAAAAAACAAATCGCTTTCAATTGTTTTTGATAAAAATGAAGTACTAAAAACCAACACTACTTACTGTATTAGTTTTGGAAATGCAGTTCAGGATGTGAACGAAGGAAATCCACTTGAAAATTTTAAATATATTTTTTCTACAGGAATATTCATTGATTCATTAAAAGTGAAAGGGAAAGTACAAACGGCATTTGACCATAAAACAGAAAAAGGATTGTTAGTGATGCTCTATTCGAATTTAACGGATAGTGTAATTTATAAATCGCTTCCCGATTATTTTGCAAAAACAGGAGCAGATGGAAGTTTTGAAATAAACAATGTAAAAGCTGGAAAGTATAAAATTGTAGCATTAAAAGATGTGAATGGAAATTACAAATATGATGGAGGTATTGAGAGTATTGCTTTCTCTGATAGTCTTGTAAATTCCAACGATGAGACAACGATTAATCTGGAGTTGTTTCAAGAACCCGCGCAAAAGGTGTTTTTAAAAAAATACACACACCCTTCGCATGGTAAATTTGAGTTTGTATTTAATCAAGGTTCGGATAGCATTCGAATTGTAAATTTAAGTAACGATTTAAAAGGAGTGCAAGAATATGTTGAGTTTTCAAAAAATAAAGATTCACTTACATATTGGATTGCTAATTATCAAAAAGATTCTATTAAGTTACAAGTAAGCAATGGTAATAATGTCATTGATACAGTTGAGTTTAAATTTATTAATAAAGAAGATGCGTTAAAGTCGAAACGCAATCCGTTGAAATTATCGGTTTTAAGTAGTCCAAACGGTAGCCAAAGTTATGATTTGAATAGAAATGTAATGATTCGCTTTTCGAATCCTATTAAAACTATTGTAGAGCAAGAGGATATTAAAATTAAAGTGGATTCAAATACTGTAGGAGGAATAGCAGTGCAATTTGTTTTATTTGAAATTGATAAAACAATGATTCATATTCTTTCTGAAGAGAACCAAGATAAGCCGTTTGCTTGGAAAGAAAATACAAATTATCATTTACTTATTCCTCCAGGAAGCTTTACCGATATTTTTGATTTAACCAACGATACCATTAAGGTTGATTTTAAAACACGTGAAGCAAAACATTATGGAAGTTTAAAATTAAATGTTCAATTGCCAGCAGTTAAAAGCAGTTGTATTATTCAATTACTAGATGAAAAAGAGAATATATATATTGAAAATTGCATTAAAAATTCACAAGAATTAAATTATGAATACCTCCATCCTAAAAAA
>JAEUTT010000436.1 GCA_016787165.1 Bacteroidia bacterium
AGAGATATACCTGAACCCTATTTTTAATGAAAAAGGACAAGTAATTGAAATTTCGGGTATTGGACATGATATTACTGAAAAAAAGCTAGTAGAAGAGAAAATAAAACAATCACTACAAGAAAAAGAGGTGCTATTAAAAGAAGTACATCACCGGGTAAAAAACAATTTACAGGTAATTTCCAGCATTTTAAACCTCCAATCATCCTATGTAAAAGACGCTGGCACCCTGAATATACTCAAAGAAAGCCAAAATCGAATAAAATCAATGGCCTTTATCCATGAAAGCTTATACCAAACAAAAGACTTTTCAAGTATAAATTTCTCGGAATATGTTGTAAATTTGTCGAATAATTTAATTCATTCCTATTCGAATTTTGAATATGAAATAAAATTAAATCTTGACATTCAAAATGTTTTTCTTAATTTAGACTTGGCAATTCCGTGTGGATTAATCATCAATGAAATAATATCCAACGCATTAAAATATGCTTTTGTCGAAAAACAGAACGATGGGGAAATTTCAATTGAGATGAAAACGGAGGATGAAAATTTGATATTAAAGTTGAGTGATAATGGAGCTGGCTTGCCAAAAAACATTGATTTTAGAAATACCGAATCATTAGGCTTACAACTGGTAGTTACACTTACAGAACAATTGAACGGCACAATAGAATTAGATACAACAAACGGAACAGCATACACAATCATATTTAATCAAACACAAGCAAAAAATCGAATTTAAAATGTCGAAAACAAACATACTTATAGTTGAAGATGAAAGCATAGTAGCTAAAGATATCCAACACAGCTTAAAAAAATTAGGATATACCGTTTTGGGTATTTGCTCCAATGGCGAAGATGCTATTAAATCGGCAGAAGAACTAAAACCTGATTTAGTATTAATGGATATTATGCTTAAAGGCGACATGAGTGGCATTGAAGCCGCTGCTGTTATTCGTGATAAATATAACATTCCAGTAATATACCTTACAGCTTATGCTGATGAAAGTACTTTAAGCAAAGCAAAAGTATCGGAACCATATGGTTATATCATTAAACCATTTAAAGAAATAGATTTACATACATCTATTGAAATGGCGGTTTATAAACATGAAAAAGAGTCGGACATTCGTAAAGAGCGCGATTTTTTATATTCTATCGTTGAAAATAAAGAATCAAAAGACATTATTTTTGTTAAATCAAACTCTCGACTAGTAAAAGTTAAAACAAGTGATATTTATTTTGTAGAAGCATTAAAGGATTATGTAGTAATTAATACTGCCAATGCAAGATACACGATTCACTCTACCATGAAAGACATTGAGAAAAAACTTCCTACAAGTGATTTCATAAGGGTTCATCGTTCATTTATTGTTCGTATTGATAAGATTGTAGCCATAGAACAACCAAACTTAATTTTAGAAGAAGACAAAAAATTGATTCCAATTGGAGGTTCATACAAGGATGATTTGGCCAAACGCCTAAACATGGTATAAAATAAAAAAAGCCGCATCATGCGGCTTTTTTTATTCTGTTTTGCCTACATTCTTTGTATGTAGGATACATCAATTCTCGTTCAACTCATCTAAAAACGTCTCTATTGCTTCATATACCTCTTGCAATTGATTATCTGTAATACAATAAGGAGGCAAGATATAGATTACATTACCTAAAGGGCGTAAAATAATTTTTTTAGAAATAAAAAAAGTAGAAATTTTTTCGGACAAAGAATTTAAATAATGTGTATGCTCTCTTGTTTTGATTTCAAATGCAATAATAGTCCCTAGTTTTCTTATATCTAACAACTGTGGATGATTTTTTATCTTTTCATAAAAAATAGCATGTTGCTTTTCAATACGTGCAATGTTCAAAAATGTTTTTTCTATGTCAAACAATTCTAAACTAGCCAATGCGGCAGAACAAGATGTGGGATTAGCAGTGTAGGAATGTCCATGAAAAAACGTTTTCATTTTATCATCACTTAAAAATGCTTCATAAATAAATTCAGCACACGTAGTAACTCCTAATGGCATTACTCCACCTGTCAATCCTTTACTTAAACAAAAAATATCGGGATTGTTTTTCAAATAATCACTTGCAAAAAATTTTCCTGTTCGCCCAAAACCGGTCATCACTTCATCGGCAATAGTTATAATTTTATGTGTATTGCATAAACCTATTAATTCATCTAAAGCTTTTTCGGAATACATTAGCATCCCTCCTGCTCCTTGTACCAATGGTTCAAATACAAATGCTGCAATATCATTATTTTTAACAACTTCATTAAACTGATTTACTATAAATTGCTCATTTGCTTTTGTTGGAATAGGGATATGTATTACATCAAACAATAATTTTGTGAATGGAGAATTGAATGCATTTCGTGCACCTACACTCATTCCTCCAAATGTATCACCATGATAGGCATTTTCAAAAGCAATAACTTTTGTTTTGGGTAAACCTATATTGCTCCAATACTGAAAAGCCATTTTTAATGCTACTTCAACAGATGTGGAACCATTGTCAGAATAAAATATTTTTGATTGATTGGATGGAAGTTTTTCCAGTAAACGTTCTGCTAACTTAACAGCAGGTTCGTGTGTAAATCCTGAAAAAATAGCATGTTCTAAGGTGCTTAATTGTTCTGAAATTTTTTTTGCTAAATAAGGATGGCTATGTCCGTGAATATTTACCCACCAACTAGCCATTGCATCAATATACTTATCACCCTTTTCGTCTATTAAATAAACCCCTTCACCTCTTACTATTGAAATTGGCAATGGCGCTTTTGTTAAATGTGTAAATGGATGCCAAATAACTTTTTTATCTCGTTCTTGTATACTCATCATATATAACTTTTCATACAAAAAAAGCACAGCGAATGCTGTGCTTTTTTTGAAAACAAAATTTATTACTCAATAATCAACATTTCAACACGTCTATTTTTTTGACGACCAGCTTCTGTTTTATTATCGGCAATTGGTTTTTTATGACCAAACCATTCTACTTTAAATCTGTCGGCAGC
>JAEUTT010000444.1 GCA_016787165.1 Bacteroidia bacterium
AAAAGTTTTTTTATATTATCTTTTTCAATTGTTTTTTTGAATATATCTACAGTTTTTTCTCAAGACAGACAAATTATTGATAGTCTGCACAATCAAATAAAAGAATTTGAACTTAAAAAAAAGCAAACAGGAAATGGTTCATTGTCCTTGTTTGATAGTACTCTAGCAATTGTATATAGCGATATAAGTTATGAATATTGGGGGTATAGCTTTGATACAGCAAAAGCTTATGCGGATAAGTGTTTGGAATTATCAAATCAAATTGGCTTTAAACCTGGAATAGCAAAAGCTTACAACTGTTTAGGGTTTATTTATGGCGATAATGGTGAGTTCTCAAAAGCTATAAATTTTCATCAAAAGGCATTAAAAATAAATCAAGAAATAGGCAATGCTGCAGGAGAAGCAACGTCTTATAATAATCTTGGATTAATATATGATCTGCAAGGTAATTATTTAGAAGCTTTAAAAAACTATTTTCTGTCACTTAATATTAGGAAAGCACTTTCTGATATTAAAGGCCAAGCAACATCTTATTCAAATATTTCTATTGTTTATACGGAACAAGCTAATTATTCAGAAGGATTGAAATATGCCTTAATTGCTCTTAAATTTAAAAAAAAATTAGGCTCACAAAAATCAGTAGCAAACTCCTATAGTAATATAGCGGGAATATATTTAGCTCTCAAGGTTTATTCGGAAGCAATTAAAAATTATTCAATTGAATTAAAAATAAGAATAGAAATAGGCGACATGCGTGGAGTTTCAACGTGTTACAGTAACATTGGGCAGGTTTTATTTGAACAAAAAAAATATCAAGATGCTGTAATTAAATATCTTGAAGCATTGAATATTGCAGAAAATATTGATTATAAAGAGGGTATTGTTAGAGCTTATGGTAACTTAGGAATAGTTTATAATGCACAAAAAAAGTATGAAGAAGCTTTAAAGTACAGTTGCTTGTCTCTGGAATTATCGGAAGATTTAGGGATGAAAAAAGAAAGTATTACTGCTTATTTAAATATTGGAGATGTAAAAGGGAAGCAGAAAAAATATTCAGAAGCAATAATAGCAGAAGAAAAAGCGCTTAGTTTGGCAATAGAAATAGGCGCTTTAAATGAAATGAAAGATGCGCATGGTTTTTTGGCTGATATAAACTCTAAAAATAATGATTATAAAAACGCTTATTTTCATCATGTACAGTTTAAAAAATTAAATGATAGCATTTTTAATGTTGAAAATAGTAAGCAAATCGGAGATTTAAAAACAAGCTTTGAGGTGGAAAAAAAAGAAGTTGAACTTAAGGCAAAGGCAGAGGCAGAAAAGGAAAAATTGACTGCAATTGCAGAAAAAGAGAAGAAGCAGCAACAAACGGTTATTTACTTTGTGATACTAATATTGTTGTTGGTATTAATAGCATCAGCCTTTTTATATAACCGTTTTAAGATTACTCAAAAACAAAAGGCTATAATTGAAACTCAAAAACAAATTGTAGTTGAAAAAAATCATGAAATAACACAAAGTATTCAATATGCTTTGCGTATCCAAACTGCAATATTGCCTCCTCTTAGCATGTTTAAGAGCTATTTGCCAAATTCTTTCATTTTATATAAACCAAAAGATATTGTTGCAGGAGATTTTTATTGGTTAGAAGTAGTTGATGATTTGGTTTTGTTCGCTGCATGTGATTGCACGGGGCATGGCGTTCCCGGTGCAATGGTTTCTGTTATTTGCCACAATGCATTAAATCGTTCCGTACGCGAGTTTGGTCTAACAAACCCAGCGAAAATTTTGGATAAAACTGCTGAAATTGTCACAGAAAATTTTTCAAAAAGTGAGGAACGTATCAATGATGGAATGGATATTTCTCTTTGTTCTTATAATGTAAAAACAAAAGTGCTAAATTGGTCAGGAGCGAATAATCCATTGTTTCT
>JAEUTT010000448.1 GCA_016787165.1 Bacteroidia bacterium
AATTGGTATTACAATATTCAAATTTTTTGTTTGGTCGTGCATACAACCCTGGGTTAGTATTTACCATAACATCCAATACCGATTCATTGCTAAACATTTTTCCATTATAACACTTTTTATCATCACAATAAGGCTCACAGAAATATACATAATTACTTAAGCCCGAACGATGGGTTAATAAGTCTTTAATTGTAATTCCCTGATAAGGAAAATTAGGCAAATGCTTTTGGAGTGTATCACTAAGCGATAATAGACCTTTATCTCTTAATATTAATATTGCTGTTGCAGTAAATGGCTTTGAAGCAGATGCTAACTGAAACTGAGAGTTTACCGATAAAGTGTCTTTTGTTTGAAAATTTGAAAAGCCTGCTGCATTTTTATAGATCACATGATTACGTTGTGCTACCAATATTGCACCGTTGAATCCAGACTTTACACGTTGCTTGAATACAATATCAATGAGCTTCGATTTTTCTTCTGCATTAATTTCTTTTGCTAGCTTATTAATGCTATCCTGATTAATGGTAATTAAATTATTATCAGACTCCGATACAGTTGAATTAGAACAAGAATAAAACAGGCAAAAAATAGCAATAAAAGAAACAAACTTATTCATACCTAGGTTATCGTCTTCTATCTACTGCTTCTTCAACAATAAGTGCTCTTCCTCTAATATCTTTTCCGTTTAATGCTTCAATGGCTTTCAAAGCTTCGTCTTTTTTTGCCATTTCTAAAAAAGCAAACCCTTTTGATTCCCAAGTAATAGTATCATACACCACTTTTGTTGAAAGTACTTTTCCAAATTGAGCAAACAATCCTTCTAACTGCATTTCATTGATATCTCTATCTAAGTTTTTTACAAATATTTTCATTCAATATAAATTAAGCAACTCTTCCTGGATAAGCCATTAACGCTTTTTCCAAACAAATCATTGCATTTTTTAAATCTGTTTTATTTAATACATAAGCCAAACGCACTTCATTAGTACCAGCACTTGGAGTAGAGTAAAAACCTGTAGCTGGAGCAAGCATTACAGTTTGTCCTTCATGCGAAAAATCTTCTAATAACCACTGGCAAAATTTATCAGCATTATCAATTGGTAAACGAGCTATACAATAAAAAGCGCCACTAGGTTTTGGGCAAAATACACCTTCCATTTTATTAAGTGCTTCAATCAAAAAATCTCTACGCCCAACATATTCAGTTTTTACTTTTTCAAAATATTCTTTTGGTGTATTCAAAGCTGCCTCTGCCCCTATTTGTCCGAAAGTAGGCGGACTCAAACGTGCTTGTGCAAATTTCATGGCCGCTGCCATTACTTCTTTGTTTTTTGAAATCATCGCTCCAATACGTGCACCACAAGCGCTGTAGCGTTTCGAAATAGAATCCAACAAAACAACATTATCATCTATTCCTTGCAAGTGCATTACCGAAACATATTCTTTTCCGTCATAGCAAAACTCCCGATATACCTCATCACTTAATAAAAATAAATCGTATTTTAAAACTAATTGTTTTAGTAATCCAAGCTCTTCACGTGAGTACAAATAACCTGTCGGATTTCCTGGATTACAAATCATAATCCCTTTTGTATTTTTAGTAATCTGCTTTTCAAATTCAGCAATTGGAGGCAAAGCAAATCCAGTTTCTATAGTAGATTTTACAGGCACTACTTTTACATCAGCAGCACATGAAAAACCATTGTAATTTGCATAAAATGGCTCTGGAATAATAATTTCATCACCTGCATTAAAACAAGTCATCATAGCAATTTCAATCGCTTCGGAACCTCCAGTAGTTATAATAATATCATTTGCATCAATGTTAATATTAAAACTTCCATAATAGCCCGCTAATTTTTTGCGGTATGATTCTATTCCGGCCGAATGAGAATATTCCAACACTTTTATATCCGCATTTTTAATTGCATTCAGCATTACTTCCGGTGTTTCAATGTCGGGCTGGCCAATATTTAAGTGATATATTTTTGTTCCTCGCTTTTTTGCAGCTTCGGCAAATGGAACCAATTTACGAATGGGTGATGCAGGCATATTATTGCCTTTCAATGATACTTTTGGCATTTTATTTTATTTTTTAAAAAGTAGCCAAAGTTAGCATTTAGCCTCGAAATGAAGAATTATTTTAACTTTTTTTCTTGGGTTTTAAAACTACTCCTTTAAAAACTAATATATGTGGCGAATCGGGTGCATTTGAAATTATTTTAATCTCCCGTTCTTGTCGATCATATTTATTGTGAGTATCAAAGCGAACATTCAATAGATATGTTTCACCCGGCTGAATAGGAACATCAGGCATCTCCATTACAGTACAACCGCACTCTATCTCATAATCAGAAATTACCAAAGGTGCTAATCCAATGTTTTTTAATTCATACTGAATTTTAACAGTATCACCTTCATGTACAAATCCAAAATTGTATTTTTTTGAATTAAATTTTATTTCTTGTGCACCGGAAACAATGCAAATGGAAGAAATAAGTATAAAAAAGAAAAATTTTTTCATCAGCTATTTTTATTAAAACAACAACCCTTCCGGCTTTAAAGCCGGAAGGGTTGAAGAGATACTAATACACAAACAAACGGTAATCAATTATTTTTTTTCTGCTGGAGCTGCAGGAATAGCTGACTCCACAGGAGCAGCATTTACCATACCTTTAATTTTTAATACTTTTGAAGGGGTATCTGAATTAGATGTTAAAGTAACTTGTTTTTCAAAATGACCAGGGCGTTTTGTATCATAATGTACTTTAATTTCTCCTGTTCCACCTGGTTTAATTGGTTCTTTTGGCCATTGTGGTGTAGTACATCCGCATGAACCTACTGCATTTGTAATAATTAATGGCTCTTTACCAACATTTGTAAATTTGAAAACACGGTCACCATTTGCATCATAATCAATTGTTCCATAATCAATTACTTCTTCTTCAAATTTAAATTTTGGCGCATTAGGGTTAACCGGATTTGGCGTAGTTGTTTCTTGAGCAGTAGCTCCAATTGCTACACATACAAATAAACCGATAGAGAGGATTGCTTTTTTCATTGTTTTAATTTTTAATTTTTATGTTTATTTAGTTTTTGATTTTTAATGTTTTTCAAATGGTACTGCACCCGTTTCTTTTTTTCCATTCGCAGGAAATGCTTCTTCGGTAGTCGCTGGTTGAACTGTTCCTTTTATTGTAATTGTTTCTGTTGCATTTTTAGCATTTGAAGTAATAGTAACGGTTTTGGTAAATGAGCCAGGACGTTTTGTATCGTATGTTACCTTAATATATTCTACATCACCCGGTTTAATAGGCACATTTTTAGGATAAGTAGGAACCGTACAACCACATGAGCCTTGAGCATTACTTATAATCAAAGGGTCTTTTCCGGTATTTTTAAATCTGAATTCATACGTACCATTTCCGGCATATTCAAGCGTTCCAAAATCGTGTATTTTTTTATCGAATGAAATTTCAGCAGCAGAAGCCGGTGCTGCAACATCTTTAACCTCTTGAGCAGAAACAGCAAAGGTTGTTAAAACAACTCCAATTGTAAAAAGTAATTTTTTCATCATTTAAATTTTATTAAAAATTTCAATTAAAATTAACTGTCATTTCTTGATTTGAAAATTAGCCAAAATCGTGCCATATTCTAAATTTTAAGAAATTTATTTTTATTAGCTTTGTCCTGTTTTCAAATAGAAAAACGAAGTAAGCAATTAATTATGGAAATTCCAAAAACCTACGACCCAAAGATTACAGAAAACAAATGGTATGCCTATTGGCTAAAACATAATTTCTTTAAATCAACACCTGACGAGCGTGAACCATACACTATTGTGATACCTCCACCCAATGTTACCGGAGTTTTACACATGGGACACATGCTTAACAACACCATTCAAGATGTATTGATACGCAGAGCACGTATGCAAGGCAAAAATGCCTGCTGGGTTCCGGGAACCGACCATGCTTCTATAGCTACCGAAGCTAAAGTAGTTGCTTTATTAAAAGAAAAAGGCATCAAAAAAACAGACTTATCCCGTGAAGATTTTTTAAAACATGCTTGGGAATGGAAAGAAAAATACGGTGGAATTATTTTAAAACAGCTCGAAAAACTAGGCGCTTCTTGTGATTGGGATCGTACCAAGTTTACAATGGAGAACGATTTGAGCGAAGCTGTAATTGACGTATTTATTGACCTATATAATAAACAGCAAATTTACCGTGGTGTACGTATGGTAAACTGGGATCCGGTTGGATTAACAGCTGTGTCTGATGAAGAAGTTATTTATAAAGAAAAAGATAGTCAGCTGGTTTACATCAGCTATAAAATAAAAGATAGCAATGAAGTAATTACCATTGCTACTACTCGTCCGGAAACTATTATGGCGGATACCGCAGTATGTGTTCATCCCGAAGATGAACGCTATGCTCATTTAAAAGATAAAATGGCAATCATTCCATTAATCAATCGTGAGGTCCCCATTATTTTTGATGAATACATTGACAAAGAATTTGGAACAGGTGCATTAAAAGTAACTCCTGCACATGATATTAACGATTATAACCTTGGCTTAAAACATAAACTTCCTGTTATCGATGGCTTAACAAGTGATGGTAAAATAAGCGAAGCAGCACAAATTTATGTGGGAATGGATCGCTTTGCTTGCCGCAAACAGATTATTAAAGATTTGCAAGAGCAAGGTTTTGTTTCAAAAGTAGATACCATCAAAAATAAAGTAGGACACAGCGAACGTACCGATGCTGTTATTGAACCAAAATTATCCATGCAGTGGTTTTTGAAAATGGACAAAATATCAAAACCAGCATTAGATAATGTATTGAATGGCGAAATAAAATTAATTCCTGAAAAGTTTGTAAACACTTACAAGCACTGGATGGAGAATGTACACGACTGGTGTATTTCTCGTCAGCTGTGGTGGGGACAACGAATTCCGGCTTGGTATGATGGTCAAGGAAATACAGTGGTAGCAAAAACATTGGATGAAGCTTTTGAAAAACTAAAAAGTCAAAATTCTGCAGCAAAAAAAGAAGACATCACTCAAGATGAAGACGTTTTAGACACTTGGTTTTCGTCTTGGTTATGGCCATTAACTGTTTTTGATCCGAAGATTATTCAAAATGGTTGGGACAAAGCAAACAAAGATTTAAAATATTATTATCCGACCAACGACTTGGTTACTGCTCCTGAAATTTTATTTTTCTGGGTAGCACGTATGGCTATTGCAGGATATGAATATACCGGGCAAAAACCATTTACTAATGTTTACTTAACAGGAATTGTTCGCGATAAACTAGGTCGCAAAATGAGTAAATCATTGGGGAACTCACCCGACCCATTGGATTTAATTGAAAAATATGGTGCCGATGGAGTACGTGTAGGAATGTTATTATGCTCGCCTGCCGGAAACGATTTACCTTTTGATGAAAGTTATTGCGAACAAGGACGTAATTTTTCTAATAAAGTATGGAATGCATTTAGACTGGTAAAAGGATTTGAAGTAACTGATACTCCACAACCTAATAACAATAAAGCATCTACAGAATGGTTTGAAAACAGATTCAATGAACAATTAATAGAAATTAATGATTTGTATTCAAAATACAGAATGAGTGAAGCATTAATGGCTACATACAAGTTGGTATGGGACGACTTCTGTGCTTGGTACTTAGAAATGATTAAACCTGAGTTTATAGATGGGAAAGCAAAACCAATTGACAAAATCACTTATGATGCTACGATACATTTCTTTGAACAAATTTTAAAATTAATGCATCCTTGGATGCCTTTTATTACGGAAGAAATATGGCATTTGATAAAAGAACGCGATGATAAAAATTGTGTAATTATTGCTCAATGGCCACAAGAAAAACCGGTGAACAAACAGTTGGTTGGCGAATTTGAGGTATGCAAAGAAATTATTGCAACTATACGTAACATACGCGCACAAAAACAAATCTCTCCGAAAGAAAAATTAGAATTGATAGAAAAATCGGATGCGCAACACAGCTTCTTTGATGAGGTAGTAGTAAAACTTGCTAATCTTTCTACTTTAAAATATACGAAAGACAAAGTAGATGGAGCATTTTCATTTATGGTAAAAACTACCGAGTTTTATGTTCCTTTAGCTAGCAATATCAATGTAGATGAAGAACGTGCACGATTAACAAAAGATTTAGATTACAGCAAAGGCTTCTTAAAATCGGTTCAAGCAAAACTGGCAAACGAAAAATTTGTAACAAATGCTAAACCCGAAATGGTAGAAAATGAACGCAAAAAACAAGCTGATGCTGAAGCAAAAATAAAAGCCATTGAAGAACAATTGGCTGCATTAAAATAAAAACTAAAAAATAAAACATGGCAAATCGCAGAGAATTAAAAAGAAACATCAATGGTTTATTAGGTGATGTAATTGAAGAGTGTTACAACTCTTTATTAAACAATGAAGGCAAAAATGAAGAGCAAGTAGAAGCGTTGGTGGATGAGTGTGTTGACTTAGCCGATGAATTAATTGCAAAAGTAAATAGTGCAAAAAAGCTTAAATCGAGAGCAGGACGCAAAAAATTGTTTTCTGATGTAAAAGAAAGCTTAGGAGACAATGTAATTGCATACATTGAAAAACTAAATGCACTTTAGGCAAAGTCATAAAATAAAAAAGGAGAAGTGTTACTTCTCCTTTTTTATTTTGGTATACTCATTGCAAAATACAATAACTTTGTAACACTAATTATTTAATCATGGTTCAATTATTATTTATTTGGCTTTTTGCTAGCTTCACTTGCTTTTCACAAAACTTGATTTTAGAAAAAGCAAGTATGCAAACCATTAATCATGGTGCATCGCCTACTTCTACAACTAATTACAGCATACTCATCAAAAAAAATAAATCATTTTTATGGAGTATTGATTCTATTGTGAGTGTGAATGGGAACAAAATATCATTTAACATTTCAAAAGTTGAAAATATAAATTCTGCTTCACCCAAGTACACACCAATAACATCCTATTCAAAAAATGATGTTGGCACTTACCATCTTACATTTGCTTCAACCAAAAGAAGAGGTGAAGGTAGAAATGGCGCAGCCCAACATCTTACTGTAGAAACAGAAGATTACAGCGGAGGAGTTATCATACATTATAAAGTAAAAGGAAAATTAAAAAAGATGAAAATCGAGTCGTTTGTAAAAGATGAAACTATAAATGCTCCCTAAACAAACTATTTAGTTAAGTCTTTGAGGAATGATTAATTCAAATTCAGGAATATTTACATGAAATTTTGCTTTGTCTACTTTACGTTCCATTAAATAAGTTCCTTTCATTTTACCCATATCAGTAGTTAAGCTACAAGCACTTTCATACTCAAATGATTCTCCCGGTTCTAAAACAGGTTGCTCGCCAACAACACCCTCACCTTCTACTATATCATAATCACCACTTGAATCAAAAATATCCCAATGACGAGACAGCAACTGAACAGTATACTCGCTTGCATTTTCAATAGTAATTCGGTATGAAAACAAAAAATGGCGCTGTTCAATTACAGAATGGTCGGGTTGAAATTTTGCTTCAACGCTTATTTTTATTCCATGTGTTATTTCAGTTGCGTAGGTTCCCATTTAATTTAAATGTTTGGCTTAACTCAATACAATTATAACCAATATTTTAACAAGTAACAATTTTA
>JAEUTT010000511.1 GCA_016787165.1 Bacteroidia bacterium
GAGAAGCCAGTGCTAAAAATGGTGGCCGTTTCCATGTCAATACCCATTGCTGCTATCAGAGGAGAAGGAACATCGGATGATTATTTTCCGCCTGAAGTCCCCGCTTTACCGGCATTTAGCTTACAAAAAGCCATTTCAACAACCATCAGAAATCACAACAAAGATTATTGGACAGGAACTGTATACACTACCAACAGAAGAGTGTGGGAACATGATGCAGAATTTAAAGAATATTTACGCTCCATAAGAGCAATGGGTATTGACATGGAAACGGCCACCATTTTTAGCACTGGCTTCTCAAATGAAATTCCTACAGGAGCTCTATTACTAGTAAGTGACCAGCCAATGATTTCATCGGGAGTTAAAACAGCTGAGAGCGACAAAAAAGTAACCGAAAATTTTGTAGATGAACACCTAAAAATAGGAATTGATGCTTTAAATGAATTGAAAAATAATGGATTAACAGTAAAACACTTACGTTTTGAATAATCGTACATCGCAACTACTTTAATGGATTTCAATCAAATTATATCAGATTTAAAAAACAAAAAATTTAAACCCGTTTATTTTTTAATGGGTGACGAACCCTATTTTATTGACCTCATCTCCGACCATATTGAAAACAATGTGCTTGATGAAGGAGAAAGAGAATTTAATCAAACAGTACTTTATGGTAAAGATGTAAATGCTGCCGATATCATTGGTGCTGCAAAGCGCTTTCCAATGATGAGTGAATACCAAGTTATCATTGTAAAAGAAGCACAAAACATTAGAGATTTAGTAGGTAAAGATGATGGAGATGATAAAAAAAATAAAGAAAAATCAAAACCATTATTCATTAGCTATCTCGAAAACCCACAACCATCAACCATTTTAGTAATTTGTTATAAATACAAAACAATTGATAAAAGAACATCTGCTGCAAAAGCAATTGAAAAAAGTGCTGTTCTTTTTGAGTCAAAAAAATTATACGACAACCAAGTTGCCGATTGGATAAATAACTATTTAAAAACAAAAGGCTATACTATTAACCCAAGAGCAGCCGGGTTATTAAGCGAATATTTAGGAACCGGTTTAAGTAAAATCACCAATGAGCTAGATAAACTCATGATTAACTTAGCACCTAAATCAGAAATTACACTTGAGCACATACAAACCAATATTGGTATAAGTAAAGATTATAATGTTTTTGAATTGCATACTGCTATTGGAAAAAAAGACACCTTAAAAGCAAATAGAATTATCAATTATTTTACATCAAACGACAAGGACAATCCAATGGTTGTTACAATGTCGTCTTTATTTGGCTATTTTACCAAAGTACTTCTGTACCATTTTGTGCCCGATAAAAAAACTGCTCCTGCAGCAATCGGTGTAAGTCCATTTTTTATTAAGGAATATGAGATAGCAGCAAAAAATTATAGTCCGGCAAAACTTAAATCTATTTTTGGATATTTAAGAGAATACGATTTGAAATCAAAAGGAGTTGACAGTGGCTCTGCTACTCATGGCGAATTATTAAAAGAGCTTATTTTTAAAATATTGCATTAACAATGAATCATTGGCTTGTAAAATCGGAACCGTTTAAGTACAGTTGGGAACAATTTGTAAAAGACAAAAAAGCAGTTTGGGATGGTGTACGCAATTATGCTGCACGTAACAATATGCGTACAATGAAAAAAGGAGATTTAGTTTTCTTTTATCATAGCAACGAAGGCTTAGAAATTGTAGGCATTGCAAAAGTGATAAAAGAACATTATCAAGATCCAACAACGGATGATATAGCATGGAGTGTTGTTGAATTGGCTCCTTTTAAAAAATTAAAAAAGCCAGTAACGCTTGCCCAAATTAAATCCGACAAACAATTAGCTAACATGCAAATCATAAAACTTTCTCGTTTATCGGTCACAGCGGTTAAGCCCGAAGAGTTTGATAGAATTTTAGCCTTATCGGAAAGTAAATAGCCTTTTATTTTGCCGGTTCAGAAAAAGTGGATATAGCAATAATCTGAATCTTTCGTTCAATGGCTGCTGCGGGACTGTATACCGAATTTTTAGTATCGTAATAATCATCGCTCACATTTGGTCGTGCTTTTAACTCTCCTACTTCTTCATCAATAAACGTGATATTTCCTTCTTCTTTATTTGGGTTGTTTACATACTTTACTAAAATTCCATTTTCATATTCCATAAAATAATTTCTCAAGCTCGAAATTCTTCGCTTTGCTAAATTTACATTATAATCGGTAGACGCCAATGGACTACAAAAACCTTGCATCGTGATGGTTACCTTCTCATTATTTTTTAAAACTTTCACCAGCAATTGAGCAAACTTTTCTAAATCTTGCATTCCTGCATCTACGCTATCATCAAACAATGCATCAATATCATTGATGGCTCTTTCGTAATTTTTATCGCTTGCTCCTTTGCTGTATTCTTTTTTGTACTGCTCACGCATAGCAGTATATTCTTCATACGCTTTCTTATACGATTTTTTGGTAGTAGTAGCTAATGTTTTTTTATCGGGCTCATCATTATGAAAATACAATGTTAATGGCACCAACAATTTCATTTGTGTTACAAACAACTTAGTGCTATCCACTTTTGGAGGTGGCTCATTTATCTGAGGAATTTTAAACATATAAATATCGTTGCAGCAACTTTCTTTTTCCTCGAAATAAGAGCCAATACGATTAGAGGAAATAAAAGCCTGCGTTTTTTTAGAGTTTATTGTAAAATAAATATCGTTGTAATTACTATTAATTGGCAAGCCTAAATTTTTAGGCTCAAGCAACTCATTATTTTTATACTCACTTTTAAAAATATCAAAGCCTCCTAAACCTTTGTGCCAAGTAGAACTAAAAAATAATTCATTACAAGGATTACAATAAAAAGGCGTTATCTCGTCTTCAATTGAATTTACTTTTTTGCCGGCATTCACTGGCTTTTGAAAACTACCATCTTTACTTATTTTACTATACCAAATATCCATGCCTCCTTCTCCACCAGGTCTGTTAGACGCAAAAAACAAAACCTCATCATCACCTAACATTCCTATTGCAGGCTGTGTATTATTGGTTCCTGATTGATTAATTTCTGAAGGTAATTTTTTTAATGTAGTCCATTTACCATTTTTATAATCTGAAGAAAAAATCTGACAAGTAAACTCTTGTGCATTTTTTTGTTCGCAACGTGTAATGTACACTTTT
>JAEUTT010000509.1 GCA_016787165.1 Bacteroidia bacterium
GTACAATGCTCGTCCTGATTTAGCGATGACAGGTCGCTCATTGTTTGGACATACTCCCGCAAAAGGGCAACAGTTAGAAGATCATTATTTTGGTTCAATACCAGAACGTGCCAATGAATTTATGCGTGATTTCGAAATTGAATCGTTGAAACTAGGTATTCCTATTAAAACCCGTCATAATGAGGTGGCTCCAAATCAGTTTGAGTGCGCACCTGTATTTGAAGAGTGTAATTTGGCTGTAGATCATAACCAATTATTGATGGATGTAATGGAAAAAGTAGCAAGACGTCATAATTTCCGTGTATTGTTACATGAAAAACCATTTGCAGGTGTAAATGGCAGTGGAAAGCATAATAATTGGAGTTTAGGAACGAATACTGGAAAAAATCTTTTAAGTCCAGGGAAAACACCAAAAACAAACTTACAATTCTTAACATTCTTTATTAATACCGTAAAAGCAGTTCATGATAATGCTGATTTAATGCGTGCATCTATAGCTTCAGCTAATAATGATCATCGTTTGGGAGCAAATGAGGCTCCTCCAGCTATTATGTCGGTTTTCTTAGGTACGCAATTATCAAATGTGCTGGATGAGTTAGAAAGCAAGGTAAAAACAGGGAAAATGAGTCCAGATGAGAAAACAGCACTTAAATTAGGGGTGGGTAAAATTCCAGATATTTTATTGGATAATACAGATCGAAACAGAACCTCTCCTTTTGCTTTTACAGGAAATAAATTCGAATTCCGTGCGGTGGGTTCTTCTGCAAATTGTGCAGGTCCCATGACTGTTATGAACACTATTATGGCCGACCAATTGATTAAATTTAAATCAGATGTTGATGGTTTAATCAAAAAAGGAGTAGAAAAAGACGAAGCCATTTTCCAAATTTTACGCAAATACATTATTGAGTCTAAAAAAATACGTTTCGAAGGAAATGGTTATGGTGAAGAATGGGTGAAAGAGGCTGCAAAGCGTGGGTTGTCAAATATAAAAACTACACCACAAGCTCTAGGAGCATTTGTTTCAAAACAAACAATAGAATTATTTGAACGAAATAATATTATGACAAGCCGCGAACAACACGCTCGTTATGATATTTATCTGGAAACATACACTAAAAAAATTCAAATAGAATCACGCGTAATGGCTGATTTAGCTCTAAATCATATTATCCCTACTGCGATTAAATACCAGGGTTCATTGGTTCAAAATGTAAAAGGCTTAAAAGACATATTAAGTGGGGCTGATTTTAAGAAAACTGCTCAAATACAGCTAGATATGATTACCGAAATCTCTGAACATATAAATGTTATTAAAACAAATGTGGATGCAATGACAGAAGCACGTAAAAAAGCAAATGCTATAGCGGATGTGAAAAAACAAGCTGTTGAGTACTGTGAAAAAGTAAAAGCTTACTTTGAAGTTATTCGTTACCATGTAGATAAGCTTGAATTGCTTGTAGATGATGAAAATTGGCCATTGCCAAAATACCGTGAATTGTTATTTACAAAATAGCATTAAAAAACCTCAAAACAATGCGTTTTTGAGGTTTTTACATAAAAAGGGGAATTAAATGAGGATAAGAATATTTTAACAAAGAATTTTTTTGTTTCGAATATTTATTTATTTTAGCACCCTATATTAAGCTAAAAATACAAACCAATATGAAACTATTTACAAAAATTACTGCTGTATTAGGTATAGCGATGTTTCTCTCTGTAAATGCTATTGCACAGAAAAATTATTTGAAGGATGCTGATATGGCATTTAACAACAAGCAATATTTTAATGCGATAGAACTTTACAAAAAGTCTTCCGAAAAAATTAAAAAGAAAGAAGATAAAGCGTATGTGATTTTTAAAATTGCAGAATGTTACCGCCAAATAGGTGATAATAAGCAATCGGAGTCATGGTATACAAAAGCTGTAAAGGCAAATTACCCTGATCCAAAAGCAAAATTGTATTTAGCGGATGCTAAAAAAGCACAAGAAAAATATAATGAAGCCTTAATAGAATATAATAACTATAAAAAAGAAGTTCCTTCTGACCCAAGAGGTGAAGATGGTGCTAAATCTTGTGAATTAGCTCAAAAATGGAAAGATGCAGCTACACGTTATAAAGTAGAAAACGTAGCTCAAATCAATTCAAAAGACCCTGATTTTGCTCCTGCTTACGCAGATAAAAAATACAATAAATTGTATTTTACTTCAATGCGCCCTGGCGTTACAGGTGGAGCTGTAGACGGGACATTGGGAGAAAATTTCAGTGATATTTTTGAAACAGCAATGGATAAAAATGGTAAATGGAGTACTCCAGTTACTATAGGTGCTCCTGTAAATACTAAAGATAACGAAGGTTTGTCAGTGGTATCTAAAAAAGGAGATATGATGGTGTTTACTCGTTGTATTGCAGAAAAAAATAAATTACACCTAAATCAATTATGGTATGCTCCTAAAAAAGGAAATCTTTGGGGAGATCCTGTAAAAGTTGAATTTTGTGTTGATACTACTAAATATGCAGCTCCAACATTGTCGTCTGATGGTACTGTAATGATTTTTGCTTCTAACATGCCTGGCGGACAAGGAGAGAATGACTTATGGATGACCATTTATGATAAGAAAACTAAAAAATGGGGTACACCTACCAATTTAGGAACTACTATCAATACGGCAGGTAATGATGTATTTCCTTTCTTACACGATGATGGTACTTTATATTTCTCTTCTAACGGTCACTTAGGAATGGGTGGTTTAGATATTTTTAAAGCAGAGAAAAAAGGAGAGAATCAATGGGGTAATGTTACCAACTTAAAATATCCAATGAATTCGGCTGCTGATGATTTTGCTATCATTTTTGAAGGTAAAAAAGAACGTGGTTACTTATCATCTAACCGTGAAGGAACAAAAGGAAGTGATGACATCTGGTCATTTGTTCTTCCTCCGTTGTTGTTTACTATCGAAGGTGTTGTTACCGACTGTAAATTCAAAGAAGTTATCCCTGGTGTAACTGTTAAATTAATTGGTTCTGATGGTTCATCTGTTGAAACAAAAACAGATGCTGCTGGTTACTATAAATTTGCTGAAAATGGTTCTAACCGTTATGTAAACCCAAATACTTCGTATGTTGTTTCTACTCAAGTTGGAAATGAAGTAAAAACACAACAAGCACCTCAAGGGTTCTTAACAAGTTCTGATAAACCAAAAGTGACTACTGTTGGTTTAGAAGAAGGAAAAACATTTAAAAACGATTTCTGTTTAGTTCCAATCGAACGTTTTATCCGTTTCCCGGATGTATTGTACGATTTGGGTAAAGCAGATTTACGTCCTGAATCAAAAGATTCATTAGATTTCTTATACCAAACATTATTGGATAACCCAACATTTGTGATTGAGTTAAGTTCACATACCGATTACCGTGGTAGTGATGCAGCCAACCAAAAATTATCTGAAGCTCGTGCTAAGTCTTGTGTAGATTACTTAATTTCTAAAGGAATCAACCCTGCTCGTATGAAACCTAAAGGATATGGTGAAAAAGCTCCTTTAGAGGTAAAAGATGCTGAAGGTAAATTGTTATACACGTTAAGTGAAGCGTATATCAATAAAACAACTAAAGGACAACCAAAAGAAGTGTATGAAGCATTGATGCAGAAAAACAGACGTACAGTGTTCTCTGTATTAAGCAAAGACTTTGTTGATCCTAATGCTCCTAAAGAAGAGCCAAAACCGGTTCAAAAACCTAAAACAGAAGAAGAAGAGGAAGAATAATCTCAATTCTTGATAACTAATAAAAACATCCCGTAGAACTTCTACGGGATGTTTTTATTTTTGTGCCAGTAAATAAATAACAATCCTTCTTCAGAGTTTGTTTTCAACTGCATGGAGAAATCGTTTCTTAAAAATATGACCGATAATAGATATAATCAACGAGGAGTTTCAGCATCAAAAGAAGATGTACATAATGCAATTGCAAAAATAGATAAAGGGCTATTCCCAAAAGCATTTTGCAAAATTGTTCCCGACTATTTATGTGGAGATAAAGATTATTGTATAGTGATGCATGCTGATGGTGCCGGTACAAAATCATCTTTGGCGTATATGTATTGGAAAGAAACAGGCGATACCTCTGTTTGGAAAGGAATTGCTCAAGATGCAATTATTATGAATACGGATGATTTGCTTTGTGTAGGCGCTGTAGATAATATTTTATTATCATCTACGATTGGTAGAAATAAAAACCTTATTTCTGGTGAAGTAATTTCAGCTATAATTAACGGCACCGAAGAAGTATTGGAACAATTGAGAAAATATGGAATAGGAATATACTCAACAGGAGGAGAAACAGCCGATGTAGGAGATGTTGTTAGAACGTTAATTGTTGATTCTACCGTTGTATGTAGAATGAAACGTAGTGATGTTATTGATAATAAAAATATTCAAGGCGGAGATATTATTGTAGGTTTAGCATCTTATGGTAAAGCTTCTTACGAAACGGAGTATAATGGAGGAATGGGTAGTAACGGACTTACTTCTGCTCGTCACGATGTATTTGAAAAATATTTAGCTAAACAATTTCCTGAAAGTTTCGATGCTGCAGTGCCTGAAGCACTTGTGTATAGCGGAAAGATAAAGCTAACAGATAAAATAAATGTAGGTTCAGAATCGGTTACTGCTGGTAAACTAGTGTTATCACCTACACGTACATATGCGCCCATCATAAAAAAAATACTAGACAAGCATCGTTCGCAAATTCATGGAATGGTACATTGTAGCGGAGGTGCACAAACAAAAGTGTTGCACTTTACCGAAAATGTACACGTAATAAAAGATAACTTGTTTTCTATTCCTCCTTTGTTTAAATTAATACATGAACAAAGCGGAACCGA